>DATCUG010000174.1:0-8087 GCA_036567525.1 Streptosporangiaceae bacterium
AGGTCACCTGGTCCTCTCCGGCGTTCGAGTACACCCACCAGAAGACCATCGTGGTGGACGGCAGCCAGGCGCTGATCATGACGGCCAACCTGACCAGCCGGTACTACGCGACCAGCCGGGACTTCCTCATCGAGGACACCAAGCACGCCGACCTGAAGGCGATCACGACGGTGTTCAGCGCCGACTTCGCGCACCGGTCCGTCCAGCCCGGCGACGGCCGCGACCTGGTCTGGTCGCCGGTCAACGCGCAGCCGGCACTGCTCGGGCTGATCAACGGCGCGACGAAGAGCCTGCGCATCTACAGCGAGGAGATGGCCGACAGCACGATCGAGGATGCGCTGATCAAGGCGGCCCAGCGCGGGGTGAGCGTGAAGGTCTGCGGTGAGAACTCCGATGGCGAGTACGACAGCGCGTTCGCCCGGCTGGCCCGGGCCGGGGTGAAGGTCAGCTACTACAGCTCGCCCAGCGGGTTCTACATCCACGGCAAGGTCGTCGAGGCCGACTACGGCACGAACCACGCGCGGGCGTTCCTGGGATCGGAGAATTTTTCCAGCACATCCCTGCGCCGCAACCGCGAGCTGGGGCTGGTCACCGCGGACCCCGCCGTGCTGTCCTCGATCGCCGCCACGTTCCGCGGCGACTTCCGCCGGGGCACCCGCGTCCACTGACCCCGGGCGGGTCACGTACGTTACCGGGCATGGCCGCTTACCAGCCGACCGGCCCGGTGTACCGGCAGGCCGGAACCATCGTCACCGAGCACACGTTCACCGTGCCGCTGGATCATGGCCAGCCGGATGGCGAGCAGATCGAGGTGTTCGCCCGGGAGGTGACCGCGGCCGGTGCCGTGCCCGGGGCAGCCCCGGAGGCCAGGCCGTGGCTGCTGTTCCTGCAGGGCGGCCCCGGGTTCGGCGCGCTGCGCCCGTCGGGCCGGGAGTCGTGGCTGGGCCGGGCGCTGGATGACTTCCGGGTGCTGCTGCTGGACCAGCGCGGCACCGGCCGGTCCACCCCGGCCAGCCGGCACACGCTGGCCCGGCTGGTCACCCCGCAGGCCCAGGCCGGTTACCTGGCGCACTTCCGCGCCGACTCGATCGTCCGGGACGCGGAGCTGATCCGCGGCCAGCTGGCCGGCGATGAGCCGTGGAGCGTGCTGGGGCAGAGCTTCGGCGGGTTCTGCACGGTCAGCTACCTGTCGCTGGCCCCGGACGGCGTCCGCGAGGCGTTCATCACCGGCGGGCTGCCCGGCCTGGCCGCCACCGCCGACGACGTGTACCGGCTCACCTATCCGATCGTGGCCGAGCGGAACCAGCGGCACTACGAGCGCTACCCACAGGACGCCGAGCGGGCCCGGGACATCGCCCGCTACCTGGCCAGCCACGAGGTGGTCATGCCGGACGGCGGGCAGCTGACCGTGCCCGCGTTCCAGTGCCTGGGCCGCGAGCTGGGCGCCAGCACCGGCAGCGACCACCTGCACTACCTGCTGGAGGACGCGTTCGCCGGCGGGGTGCTGACCGACAGCTTCCTGGCCCAGGTGGCGGCCGAGCTGTCCTTCGCCCAGGCGCCGCTGTATGCCCTGGTGCACGAGGCGTGCTACGCGCAGGGCTCGGCCACCCGCTGGGCCGCGGACCGGATGCAGGCCGAGTTCCCCGGGTTCGACCCGGCCGCGGCCGTGGATGGCGACATCCCACTGCTGTTCACCGGCGAGATGATCTACCCGTGGATGTTCCGCACCGACCCGGTGCTGCGCCCGCTGCGGGACGCGGCCGAGGAACTGGCCGCCCGCGAGGACTGGCCGCCGCTGTATGACCCGGCCCAGCTCGCGGCCAGCACGGCGTCGGCCGCGGCCGCGGTCTACTTCGAGGACATGTACGTGCCGACCGAGCTGTCCCTGCCCACCGCCCGGGCCATCCGCGGGCTGCGGCCCTGGGTGACCAACGAGTACCAGCACGACGGGCTGCGGACCAGCAACGGGGCGGTGCTGGGCCGGCTCATCGCGCTGGCCCGCGGGGCCGCTTAGCCCCACTAGTTAGCCTGGCTAATTTCTGTGGGTAAGTAGTTGCGATCAAGCAACTGATTCGCGCTAACATGGATCAACGTGTCGAGATTCGCTGACCGCAGCGGCGCCGGAGGCGCTCAGCCAGCGCTGAACGGGCACGGCCGGGCGGTCGCGGACGGCACCGACAGCGGCCGGTACAAGTGGATCGCGCTGTCCAACACGACGCTCAGCATGACGATGGCCACCATCGACGCGTCCATCGTGATCATCGCGATGCCAGCCATCTTCCGCGGCATCCACCTCGACCCGCTCGCCCCCGGCAACGTCAGCTACCTGCTGTGGATGATCATCGGCTATCTGCTGGTCACCGCGGTGGCCGTGGTCACCCTGGGCCGGCTGGGCGACATGTACGGCCGGGTCCGCATCTACAACCTGGGCTTCGTGGTCTTCACGCTGGCGTCCATCGCGCTGTCACTGGACCCGTTCTACGGCAGCAGCGGCGCGATGTGGCTGATCTGCTGGCGGCTGGTGCAGGCGCTCGGCGGGTCCATGCTGATGTCCAACTCGGCCGCGATCCTGACCGACGCGTTCCCGGCCGGCAAGCGCGGCATGGCGCTCGGCGTGAACCAGATCGCCGGCATCTCCGGCCAGTTCGTCGGCCTGCTGCTCGGCGGCCTGCTCGCCGCGGTCGACTGGCGCTTGGTGTTCTGGGTGAACGTCCCGATCGGGATCGTCGGCACGATCTGGTCCTACAAGAGCCTGCGCGAGATCGCCACCACCAAGCGGGCCCGGATCGACTGGCTGGGCAACATCACGTTCGGCCTGGGCGCCACCGCGCTGCTGATCGCGATCACCTACGGCATCCAGCCCTACGGCGGCCACCCGACCGGGTGGACCAACCCGTGGGTGCTCACCGGGCTGCTGGGCGGGGCCGCCATGCTGGTGGTGTTCTGCCTGATTGAGACGCGCATCGCCGAGCCCATGTTCCAGCTCCGGCTGTTCAGGATCCGGGCGTTCGCGGCGGGCAACCTGGCCAGCCTGCTCGGCTCGATCGCCCGCGGCGGGCTGCAGTTCATGCTGGTGCTGTGGCTGGCCGGCATCTGGCTGCCGCTGCACGGCTACGACTTCGCCGAGACGCCGCTGTGGGCGGGCATCTACATGCTGCCGCTGACCACCGGGTTCCTGATCGCCGGGCCGATCTCCGGGACCCTGTCGGACAAGTACGGGCCGCGCCCGTTCGCCACCGCCGGCCTGCTCGTGGCGACCTGCGCGTTCATCGGCCTGATCGCGCTGCCGCTGGACTTCCCGTACTGGCTGTTCGCCATGATCATCTTCTGCAACGGGATCGGCTCCGGCCTGTTCGCCTCGCCCAACACGTCGGCCATCATGAGCAGCGTGCCGGCCCGGCACCGGGGCAGCGCGTCCGGCATGCGGTCCACGTTCCAGAACGCCGGCATGTCGCTGTCCATCGGCATCTTCTTCTCGCTGATGATCGCCGGGCTGGCCAGCACGCTGCCGCCCGCGCTGATCCGCGGGCTGCACGGCCAGGGCGTCCCGCTGCACGTGGCCGCCCAGGTCAGCCACCTGCCCCCGGTGGCCACCGTGTTCGCCGCGCTGCTCGGCTACAACCCGGTGCAGCACCTGCTGAAGTCCTCCGGCGTGCTGCACCGGCTGCCCGCGCACAACGTAGCCGTGCTCACCGGGCGGCACTTCTTCCCCACCATGATCAGCGGGCCGTTCCACCACGGCCTGGTCATCGTGTTCACCGCGGCGGCCGGCATGTCGCTGGCCGGCGCGCTCGTCTCGCTGCTGCGCGGGAAGCAGTTCTACTACGACGACCAGCCCGCCCCCGCTGCGGTCCCGCCCCATGTGCCGCGCACCGCCCCCGCCCAGCCCGCGGCCCCGCAGCTTAACGCCACTACTCCCCCGGGTAGCCCGGGGCCGGGCGGCCGGACGGCCCGGCGGGCAGACCACGACCCTGCCCCGGGGCCCACGCACTGACTGGGCGGCGACGGCGGCAGGTAGCCGCGGCTACCCGGGCTCGTCCGTGACGAAGATCATCCGGCGGACTGGGGCCAGTTCCTGGAGGCCGGCCGCGTCGGCCGCCGTGGCGCGGCCCTCGGCCGAGGCGAACGCGGCCCGCAGGCCGTCCATGGTGTCCCAGTCCAGCTCGGCGATCAGGTAGTACGGCTCGCCGTGCAGCGCGGTCACGTCCCGGCTGACCGTATACCGGCGCAGCCCGGGCAGCTGGCGCAGCAGCGGGATGTGCACCTCGCGGTAGTGCCGGTCGAACGCCGCCGGGTCGGCCGGTGTCTCGTAGACGGCCAGGAAGCGGGCCGTCACCGGGTCTCCCGGACGTACCGGGACAGCACGGCCGGGCCGGTCTGCCCAGCCGACACGCACTCCAGGTGGACGGGTGGGCGGCCGGCCGGGAACAGCCGCTCGCCGGTGCCCAGGATGGTGGGGAACGTCAGCAGCCGGTACTCATCGACCAGGTCCTTGGCCTGCAGCGCGCGCACCACGCTCAGGCTGCCGGTGACGATCACATCGCGCCGTTCCTGGCTGACGGCGGCCACCGGGTCCCCACCGATGACCGTGGAATTCGGGAACGCGGCCGGGTCGGTCAGCGTGCGGCTGACGACCAGCTTCGGCACCGCGTTCAGCCGGACCGCGAACGGGGTGTCCCGGCCCGGCCAGATCCGGGAGAACATCTCCCAGGTGGTCCGGCCGAACAGCATGACGCCCTGGTCGAGCACGCTGCCGAGCTGGAACTTGTCCCCGGCGACGGTCTCCGGCCCGTGCCGGAACGCCCAGCCGCCGCCCGCCGTGCCTTGTGTCCCATCCGGGTCGGTCACGATCCCGTCCAGGGTGATGAACTCGATAACGATCACGCTCATGATGGCCTCCTTGTGGTCGATGCTCACCGGTACATACCGGCGGCACCGGGCCGGCTCATCGCGGCGGGCAGAAATTCTCCGCTGGAAGGCAGACGGCTCAAGGGTCGCTGCGTCAGGACTCCGCGGGCAGCTCGGCTCCGCCGATCTCGGCGCAGGCGGCCAGCAGCTGGTCCTGCACGGTGTGGCTGCTGGCCGCCGGGTGGAACTGGCGCGGCCGCTGATGGTAGAAGTACTGGCCGGTCACGGTGGCGGCTGGGTCGTCGCTGACCGCCAGCCAGGCCTGGGTGACCGGGGCCTGGGACAGGTCATCCGGCGCGGCCGGGCCGCCCATCCGGGTGGCCACCCAGCCCGGCTCCAGCGCGTTGCTCAGCACGCTGGGCCAGCGGCGGGCCACCGCGAACGCCAGCACCACGTCGAACAGCTTGGAATCCGAGTACGCCTGCGCGCCGTTCCACGGGCGGCCGACCCACTGCAGGTCGGACACGTCGGCGTTGCCCGCCCGGTGCATGCCGGAACTCAGGTAGACCAGCCGGGACGGGCGGGTCATCAGCGCGGTGAGCAGGTACGGCGCGAGCACGTTGACGGCGAACACGTGGCTGAGCCCGTCCGCCGTCTGGATGCGCTCCGGCTCCCGGTAGCCGACCCCCGCGTTGTGGATCACAGCGTCGAACCGGCCGAGCTGGTTGGCCGCCGCGGCCACCTCACGGATGCCGGCCAGGCTGGCCAGGTCGCCGGTCACCACGTGCGCCGCGGCAGGCAGCGCGGCGTGCGCCTCTTTCCCGCGGCTGGGGTTGCGCGCGTGCAGCGTGACCTCGTGCCCGTCGCCGGCCAGCAGCCGGGCCGCCATCAGGCCGAGCCCGTCCGCCGACCCGGTGATCATTACCCGAGCCATGCACCGTTCCTCTCCCCAGCCGGGCGGCCGGTCCCTACCAGGGTGCCCTACCCGCCTCTTCGCCGCCGTGGGCCGGCTGAACCTGGACGTCCGGGCCGGGGAGATCTTCGGGGAAGCCTATGTTGGCCAGAATTATGACCGGTCTCTATACTGGCCTTTATGGAGACCATACCTATCACGGAAGCCAAGGCCCGGATCGCTGAACTCGCCGACCGGGTCGCACGCGAGCACGACCACTTCACCATCACCCGCAACGGCCGCGCCGACGTCATGCTGATCTCCGTCGCCGAGTACGAATCCATGCAAGAGACCCTCGACATCCTCAGCGATGACGAGACACTCGCCGACCTGCGGCAGTCCCGTGAAGACTTCGCCGACGGCGATACCTTCGACGCTGCTCAGGTCCGCTCCGAACTGGAGCAGCGACGGCGCGGAACATCGTGACTGGCGATCCGCAAGCGCCTGGGCCAGAGGCCGGACGACCGTACGCCGTCATCTTCTCCCGGCAAGCCCGGCGCAACCTGCACGAGGACCTGCCGCTTGACGTCGCTGCCGCTGCCATGGAGACGATCGACGGGCCTCTCGCGACAAACCCGCACCGCGCCGGCAAGCCACTTGATGAACCCTTCGACGGCTACCACTCCGCGCGACGCGGGACCTACCGGATCATCTACCGCATCAACGAGGACAAGCGCACCGTGCAGATCCACTCCATCCGGCACCGGCGAGACTCCTACCGAACCTGACCGGGAACCGTCAGGGGTGTCGTCCGTGCTGCGGCTGACCCGGCATGAGCACGACGACCTTCCCGCGCTGGCGCTGTTGGCCGCGCTGGGGCTGATCGCTTACTTCCTCCAGGAACATGATCTGGTCGAGGACAGCTGGCTGCGCACCGCCGGCTGGATCGGCGACAACGTCGGCGCGCTCCGGTTCCGCTAGCCGGCGCCGGCCAGGGCCAGGGCCAGGCCGAGCGCGGCGGCGTGCCGGTGGCCGGCCGGCGTCCCGGGCAGCGTGCCGCCGACGTTGCCCCGGCCGGCCGTGACCCCGCCGGGCAGCGTGCGGAGCAGCACGCCGAGCAGCTCGTCGTCGCCGGCCGGGCCGCCGACGATGAGCACCTGCGCGCCGGAGTGGGGGCCGAGCGTGCGCATGGCGCGGAGCAGGTTGGCCGCGAACACCGCTTCCTTGAGCCGGAGCCGGAGCGCCCGCCACTCGGCCGGGCTGTGCCGCCGGTCGAACGGCAGCAATCCGGCGGGGCCGGGGGCGGCCAGCTGGCCGAGCGTGCTGGGCGCCGCGGGACGGTCCAGGAAGCCGTGGCTGCCGTCCTCGGCCTCGAACTGCTGGCTGCCGGTGATCCGCAGGCACGGGCCGCGCTTGACCCAGTCGGCGGCGGCCCGCGGCAGGTTGAGGGTCTCGGCCACGGCCGCGGTGAGCAGGTCACCGGCGCCTGCCGCGACTATCTCGCCGTCCGGGGCTATCACGTCGATGGTGCCGGCGCCCACGTCCACCACCACGGCGTCCGGCCGGGCGCCCGGCGTGGTCTGCGCGCCCCGCCGGGCCGCGGCGGGCTCGCTGATCAGGCAGTGCACCGGGCGGCCGAGCAGGTCGCCGAGCAGCGCCGCATGATCCACGTCGTCGCTGGTGCGGTGCAGCGCGGCGGCCAGCACGGTCCGCCCGGTGCTGCCCTGGCGGGCGGTGGCGGTGTCCGCGACCTCGGCCAGGTCCAGCGCGAACAGGTCGTCGACCGGTGTCTGGCCAGCCGGGGTGCCGAGTGCGCTGACGCTGCCCGCGGGCCAGCCGGGCAGCTCGGCGCACGCGGTGCGCAGCGGGACGCGGCGGCCGCCGGCGAGCACCCACGGCCCGGCCGGATCCTCCGGGCCTTCCTCGGCGGCCGCGTCCGGGCCAGCCAGCCCGATCACCGCGTTGGAGTAGTCCAGCAGCAGGCGGCTGAGCGTGACCGCGTCCGCCGCCTCGCCGTCGCCGAGCCGCAGTGCGGCGCCCAGCGCCACCGGGTCGGTGAGCATGGTGAGCGGCTGGCCGGGCGCGCGGACCTCCACCGCGAGCAGCGGGCAGGCCGCGGCGGCCGCGGTGTCCACCTGGTCGATGACCGGCACCGCCGCGCCCAGCCGGTTGGCGATCAGCACGCCCTCGTCGCCCGCGGCCAGCACCGCGCCGACCGGCACGCCCGCGGCGATCAGCCGCCGCACCCGGCCCGCGGCGGCGGCATAGCTAAGCCACGGCGGCACCAGCACGACCCGCGGTCCGCCTGGCGGCGGGTGCGCGCTGTCCGGGGAGTCCAGCGCGAGCG
>DATCUG010000175.1:0-5064 GCA_036567525.1 Streptosporangiaceae bacterium
GGTCACCGTCCGGTTCGGCGGGCTGACCGCGCTGGATGACGTGTCGCTGGCCGCCGCGCCCCGCCAGGTCACCGGGATCATCGGGCCGAACGGGGCAGGCAAGACCACGCTGCTGAACGTGCTGTGCGGTTTCGTCCGGCCCGATCCCGGCCGGCTCCAGTTCGACGGGGCCGAGCTGCGCCGGCTCCGGCCGCACCAGCTGGCCTCGCTGGGCATCGCCCGCACGCTGCAGGGCGTCGGCCTGTTCCGCCGGCTGACGGTGCTGGAGAACGTGATGGTCGGCGCGCAGCGCCAGGCCCGGGCCGGGTTCTGGTCGGCGCTGGCCGGGCTGCCCCGCAGCGACCGGGACGAGCGGGCCCTGCGGGCCCGTGCGCTGGACGCGCTGGACCGGGTGGGTGCCCCCGGACTGGCCGACGCCCGCCCCGGCCAGCTCGCGTTCGGCGTGCGGAAGCGGGTGGCGCTGGCCCGCGCGCTGGTCGCCCAGCCCCGGCTGCTGCTGCTCGACGAGCCGGCCGGCGGGCTGTCCGAAGCCGAGATCGACGACCTCCGCGAGCTGATCA
Organism: Streptosporangiaceae bacterium; assembly: GCA_036567525.1. Taxonomy (GTDB): domain Bacteria; phylum Actinomycetota; class Actinomycetes; order Streptosporangiales; family Streptosporangiaceae; genus RYN-230. Next base: position 561 of record DATCUG010000175.1, read on the forward strand.
GCGGACTGTCCGCGGACACCACGGTGGTGCTGGTGGAGCACCGGATGGACCTGGTGATGGCGGTCTGCCGGGCGGTCGTGGTGCTCGACTTCGGCCGGGTCATCGCCCGTGGCACGCCGGAGCAGGTGCAGGCCGATCCGGCCGTCACCGCCGCCTACCTCGGCGCGGAAGGGACCGACGAGGCGGGGGCGGGCGGGGCAGGTGCCGGCAGCCCGGAGGTGCCCGGTGAGTGAGCCAGAGGAACGCGCCGCCGACTGGACCGACGAGCGAGGAACGAGCGAGGAGGGGAAGTCGCCGCGCCAAAGGGGGCGCGCCGCCGACTGGACAGTGAAGGGGGAATGGGGAGGCGGGTGGGGCCCCCGGCGGCGCAAGGAAGCACAGTCCCGGCGGAGCCCGATGCCCTGGCGGTGCGGGACCTGGCGGCCGGCTACGGCGGCGCGCTGGCGCTGCGCGGCATCTCGCTGTCGGTCCGGCCGGCCAGCATCACCGCCGTGCTCGGCGCGAACGGCGCGGGCAAGACCACGCTGCTGCGCGCGATCAGCGGCGTGGTCCGGCCGCGCGGCGGCCGGGTGCTGCTGCACGGCCGGGACATGACCGGCCGCGCGCCGGAGGACATGGCCCGCGGCGGGGTGGCTCACGTGCCCGAGGGGCAGGGCGTGATCGGCGAGCTGACCGTGGAGGAGAACCTGCGGCTGGGCGCGCTGTGGCGGCGTGGCCGGGACGCGCGGGCGGCCGCACTGGCCGAGGCCTACCAGCGGTTCCAGGTGCTGGCCGACCGGCGGCGGCGGGCCGCGGCCACGCTGTCCGGCGGCGAGCGGCAGATGCTCGTCATCGCCCGGGCGCTGATGTCCCAGCCCCGGGTGCTGCTGCTCGACGAGCCCTCGCTCGGCCTGGCCCCCCGGGTGGTGACGCAGGTCATGCAGCTCACCGCGGAGCTGCGCGAGAGCGGCCTGACCGTGCTGCTGGTCGAGCAGAACGCGCGCAGCGCGCTGAGCATCGCCGACCAGGGCGTGGTGCTCAACCTCGGCCACGTGGTGGCCACCGCGGAGGCGGCCGCGCTGGCCGCCGACGTCCAGCTTCGGCAGCACTACCTGGGTTTCTGAGGAGGCATGCGGTGGCAGAACTCGGCCAGCTGACCCTGGGCGGGCTCAGCGTCGGCATGATCTACGCCGCGATCGGGCTGTCCCTGGTGCTGATCTGGCGGGCCACCCGGATTCTCAACTACGCCCAGGGCGGCATGGCCATGTTCACCACGTACCTGGCCTTCGAGGTGACCAGCCACACCGGGTCGTACTGGGCCGGCTTCGCCGCGGCGCTGGTGGCCGGGCTGCTCCTGGGCGGGCTGATCGAGCGCGTGGTGATCCGCCCGGTGGAAAACAAGCCTCCACTGAACGCCATCATCGTGACGATCGGGCTGCTCATCTTCCTGGAAGGCGTGGCTGGTGTCATTTACGGCGGCCAGTACCGGTCATTCCCGGCCGCGTTCTCGATCAACGGGCTGCACATCGGCTCGGCCGCACTCGGCATCTCGGCCAACGACGTGTTCGTCGCGGTGGCGGTGCTGGTCGCGGCGCTGCTGCTGGCGGTGCTGTTCCGGTACACCGCGGTCGGGCTGCGGCTGCGCGCGGCCGCGTTCAGCCCGGCGGTGGCCCGGCTGCTCGGCGTCCGGGTCGGCTGGATGCTCACCCTGGGCTGGGCGCTGGCCGGGCTGATCGGCGCGCTGGCCGGCGTGCTGGTGTCGCCGTCCACGTTCCTGTACCCGAACAGCATGGATGCGATCTTCGTGCTCGGCTTCACCGCGGCGGTGATCGGCGGGCTGGACAGCCCGGCCGGCGCGGTGGCGGGCGGCCTGATCCTCGGCGTCGTGCTCTCGTATGTCGGCGGCTACCTCGGCTCGGACCTGGTCCCGTTGTTCGGCCTGGCCGCGCTGGTGGTGGTCCTGATGATCCGGCCCGAGGGCCTGTTCTCGGCCCCGGCCGCCCGGCAGGTGTGAGACCCATGACCCTGCTCCGCCACCTCGCCGCCGCAGTCGTCGCTGGGCTGGTCCTGGTGCTGCTCACCATCCAGCTGGACGGCTTCCGCCAGTACCAGATGGCCGAGATCGCCTGCTACGTGATCGCGGTGGCCGGGCTGACCGCGCTGGTCGGGCTCAGCGGCCAGATCTCCCTCGGGCACGGGGCGTTCATGGCCATCGGCGCCTACTCCGCCGCCCTCCTGCTGCTGCACCTGCACTGGCCGCTGGCCGCGGTGCTGGTCGCCAGCACGCTGATCACCGCGGCCAGTGGTGCGGTGGTGGGCGTGGCGGCGGCCCGGCTGCGCGGCCCGTACCTGGCCGGCGCCACCCTGCTGCTGGCCGTGGCGCTGCCCTCGCTGGCCCTCAGCGACAACAGCCTGTTCGGCGGCGACCAGGGACTGACGGTGGTGGCTAACACGCCCGCCTTCCTCGGCCCCAGCTTCCCGCTGACCCGCTGGCAGGCCTGGCTCACCTGCTTCTGCGCGCTGATCACCCTGGTGCTGCTGGCCAACCTGGGGCGCAGCCGCGTCGGCCGGTCCTGGCGGGCGGCGGGCGACGATGAGGTGGCGGCCGCGCTGGCCGGGCTGAACGTGGCCCGGCTGCGGGTGCTCGCGTTCGTGGTCAGCGCGGCCTGCGCGGGTCTGGCCGGGGTGCTGCTGGCGCTGACCACGTCGATCGTCTCGCCCGGCGCCTACTCGCTCACCCTGTCCATCGCGCTGCTCACCGGCGCGGTGCTGGGCGGTCTGGGCAGCCTGGCCGGCACCGTCTGGGGCAGCCTCGTGCTGGTCCTGGTGCCCACCTACGTGCAGGACGTGGCCACCAGCCACGGCCTGTCCAGCTCGGCCGGGTCCAACATCCCGGTCGTCGCGTACGGCGTCGTCCTCGTCGTCGTCATGCTCCTGTTCCCCGACGGTATCCAGGGCGGGCTGGTCCGGCTGTACCGGCTGGCCGCCGCCCGGGTGCCTGCTCTGCCCTGGCGCGGCCGGGCCCGGCCGGACAGCAGCGCCCGGCCCGCCGCGCCAGCTCCGCAGCCCCGCGCTTCAGCCAGCGAACACCAGGAAGAAGGGTCGATATGAACAGATCTCACCGGGTCGGCCTGCCCGCCGTCGCCGCTGCAGCGGCCGCCGCGCTGGTGCTCAGCGCCTGCGGCTCGAGCGGGTCCGGCTCGGGCGGCAAGAGCAACGCGCTGACCGCGTCCGCGCCGGGCATCACCGCGACCACCATCACGATCGGCAGCCATCAGCCGCTGACCGGGGTGGCCGCGCCCGGCTACGACGAGATCGCGCCCGCGTCCAACGCCTACTTCGACTACGTCAACGCGCACGGCGGCGTGCACGGGCGGAAGATCGTCTACAAGTACCTCAACGACCAGTACAACCCGACCAGCACGGTGTCCGTGGTCAAGCAGCTGGTGCTGCAGGACAACGTGTACGCGATCTTCGATGGGCTGGGCACGCCCACCCACCTGGCGGTGGCCCCGTTCCTCAACCAGGAGAAGGTGCCGGACGTGTTCGTGGCGTCCGGCTGCGAGTGCTGGAACAGCCCGGCCAGCTACCCGGACACGTTCGGCTGGCAGCTGGACTACGTGCGCGAGGGCAAGATCCTCGGCAGCTACATCAAGCAGCACTTCGCCGGGCAGAAGATCGGCTACTTCTACCAGGACGACGAGTTCGGCAAGGACGGCGTGAAGGGTCTCGACATGGAGATCCCGAAGGCCGACGTGGTCAGCCGGCAGAGCTACGACCCGACCAACATCAACGTCGGACCGCAGGTGGCGGCGCTCAAGGCGTCCGGGGCCAAGGTCGTGGTGTCGTTCACCGTGCCCGCGTTCACCGCGCTGCTGAAGCTGAACAGCCTCAAGCTCGGCTTCAGCCCGACATATGTAGTTTCGGACGTGGGGGCCGACCCGATCACGCTGGCCGGGCTGCTCGAGGCGTACGCCAAGCAGGGCGGGGCCAAGGTGTCCGGCAACGCGCTGACCCAGGGCATCATCACCGACGGCTACCTGCCCACGCTGGGCGACGCCGGCAACTCCTGGATCACGCTGTTCAAGAAGATCCACGACAAGTACATCCCGAAGCTGCCGTTCGACGGCAACGTGCTGTTCGGTGAGGCGGTGGCCTACACGTTCGTGCAGGCCATGCTCAAGGCGGGCCGGAATCCGACCCGGGAGGACCTGGTCAAGGCGATCCAGGCCGGCCTGCCGCAGGGCCCGGCGGTGGCGCCGTATGCCTACTCGGCCAGCGGGCACTCCGGGATGACGGGGGCCTACATCGGTGTGATCAAGAACGGGGCCATCGTGCAGCAGGGCCCGGTGCTGACCACCACCACGTCCCCGACCAGCCCTGTGACCAGCTACTCCGGCTCCGCGCCCGCTGCCCCAGCCAGTGGGATGCCCTAACATACGCACGGGGCGCCCGCTGAGGCCGGGCCCGGTGCCGGAACCCGGACGGGGGTAGCAGGCGTGGCCGTCGCACCGAGTCGGCGGCT
>DATCUG010000176.1:0-6931 GCA_036567525.1 Streptosporangiaceae bacterium
GGCCGCGGTGACGGCCGCCCCAGCCAGTGCGGGCAGCGCACCGGCCAGCCTGCCCAGCCCGCCGTCCAGTGCCGGGCCGTCGCTGGACGGCTCCAGCAACGGCGCCGCGCGGCCGGCTGGGATGCCCCCACTGCCGCAGCGCACCCGGCAGGCCAGCCTGTCCCCGCACCTGCGGGACGGCGCCGAATCGGCGGCCGCGGAACCGTCGCCCGAGCCGTCCGGCGACCGCAGCCCGGAGCAGGCCCGGGCGCTGGCCGCATCCCTGCAGACCGGCTGGCGGCGCGGCCGCCAGGATGACCCACCCGACGCGGCGTTCCCACCCAGCCCGCGGCCAGACTCCACGGCGGCCAGCCGCGAGGAGGCGTGATGTCCGAGCACCCCGCGGGCGACCCGGGGCCTGACCTCGGCTGGCTGCTCGACGATCTCGCGTCCCGGGTGAGCCACTTCCAGCAGGCGGTGATCCTGTCCAAGGACGGGCTGGTCATCGCGAAATCGGCAGGTCTGCCCCAGGACGACGCAGAGCGGATGTCTGCCCTGGCGGCCGGGGTGCACAGCCTGGCCGCCGGGGCCGGGCAGCACTTCGGGGTGGGCGCGGTCCGGCAGACCATCATCGAACTGGAGCACGCCCTGCTGTTCGTCACCACGGCCGGCCACGGCAGCTGCCTGGCCGTGCTCTGCCCAGCCGACGCCGACGCCGGCCTGATGGCCTATGAGATGGCCCTGCTGGTCAAACGGGCCGGGCCACACCTGGAAGCGCGGCCCAGACTCCCCGCCGCGAAGATACCGGTCGAGTAGCCCGCGATGGGCGCGGAAAGCAAGTGGGTCGACCGGAACGCTGGCCCTGTCGTTCGCCCCTATGCGGTGACCGGAGGCCGGACCGAGCCCGCCGACGGTGAGGTCCTGGACCTGATCACAATCGTGGTGCAGGCAGGCCAGGACCGTGGGGACAGCGACCCGATCGAGTTCAGCCCGGAGCACCGCCGGATCGCCAGCTTGTGCCGCCGTCCGGCTACCGTGGCGGATATAGCTTCCGACACCGCGCTGCCACTCGGCGTGGTCCGGGTGCTGCTCGCCGATCTCATCCAGTCCGGGCGGATCAAGGTGCTGCAGCAGCGGCCCGCTGGCCAGCAGCCCAGCACCGATCTGCTCAGGGAGGTACTGCATGGACTCCGCGCCCTCTGAGCCGGCGGACAGCAACCTCGCCGTCTTCAAAGTCATCGTCGCCGGGGGGTTCGGCGCTGGGAAGACCACGCTGGTCGGCTCGATCAGCGAAGTCCGGCCGCTGCGCACCGAGGAGAACCTGAGCAGCGCGAGCGTCGGCTACGACAGCCTGAGCGGCATCGAGGCCAAGACGACCACGACCGTCGCGATGGACTTCGGGCGGATCACCCTGAACCAGGCCCGGGTGCTGTACCTGTTCGGCACGCCCGGCCAGGAACGCTTCTGGTTCATGTGGGACGACCTGTGCTTCGGGGCGCTGGGTGCGGTGGTGCTGGCCGACACCCGGCGGCTGGCCGACTGCTTCGCGTCGGTGGACTACTTCGAGAAGCACGGGCTGCCGTTCGTGGTCGCCATCAACTGCTTCGACGGCGCCGCCCGCTACGATCTTGACGAGGTACGGGCCGCGCTCGACCTTGATCCGCGGGTGCCGGCCGTGCTCTGCGATGCCCGGGAGCTGGATTCGGTCAAACAAGTCCTGATCACCCTGCTAGAACATGTGCTGGCCAGCAGAACCGGAAACAGCTCCGGGGCAAGCTCAGCGCCGTGGCAGGCCGCAGCAACGTCCCAGGTATCAGCGCCGCAGATTTAGGTGATGTCGGGTGATCAGCCAGATGTCGGCCGGCGGGCCGGCAGAATGGCCGGAGGGGGAACCGGCCCAGCCGGTCCGCTCGGGCACCGTGCCACCGCTGGCCGACGGGTTCAGTGCGCGGCCGGAGACATCGCCCAACCTGGGCGCGGTGCTGACCCCCGGGGCCACCGTGGCCCTGGTGCCGGCCCGGGCGGCGACGGCCGGGGTCCGGGACTGGCTGGGCGCGTGCGGCAAGACCCAGCTGGCCGTGTACGCCGCGGAGTCGCTGTGGCAGTCCGGTGAGGTGACCCTGCTGGTCTGGGTGGCGGCCAGCAACCGGGCCTCGGTGCTGACCAGCTATGTGCAGGCGGCGCTGAGCGTGCTGGGCAGCGACGCGGCGGGTGACGCCGATGCGATCGGGGCCCGGTTCACCGGCTGGCTGGCCACCACCAGGCAGCCCTGGCTGGTCGTGCTCGATGACCTGACCACCGCGGCCGACCTGGCCGGGCTGTGGCCAGCCGGCCCGGCGGGCCGGGTGCTGATCACCGCGGGCAGCCCGGCGGCGCTGCCGACCGGGGCGCAGGTGCGGGTCGTCCCGGTCGGGCCGTTCAGCCCCCGGGAGGCGCTCAGTTACCTGATGGGCCGGCTGACCGCCGACACCGATCAGCGGCTGGGCGCTATCGACCTGGTCGCCGACCTGAGCAGCGAGCCGCTGGCGCTGGCCCAGGCCAGCGGGGTGATCGCCAGTTCGGCGCTGTCCTGCCGGGACTACCGCGGCTACTTCGTGGACCGGCGCGCCCAGCTCACCGAGGTGCCCGGGGCCAAGCCGCCGGCCGCCGCGGTGACCTGGCGGTTCTCGGTCGAGCAGGCCGACCGGCTGGTCCCGGGCGGTACCGTCCAGCCGCTGCTGGCGCTGGCCGCCCTGCTGGACGGGCACGGCATGCCGGCCACCGTGTTCAGCACCCAGCCAGCCACTGGCTACCTGGCCGGCTCCGGTGCCGGTACCGCGGGGCCGCCCGGGCTGGCCGAACGGGCCAGGGACGCCCTGCTCGTGCTGGAGCGGACCGGGCTGCTGGACATCGACCCGTCGCACGCCCCGCCGGTGATCCGGATGAGCACGGTCATCCAGGACGCGGTGCGGGCCGCGACGCCGGCCCCGATGCGGGACCGGGCCGTCCGGGTGGCCGCCGACGCGCTGCTGGCCGCCTGGCCCGGGGACGAGCAGGACCCCTGGCTGGCCGACCGGCTGCGCTGCTGCGCGGCCAGCCTGCAGCAGGCCGGCGGGAAACTGCTGCTCACCGGCGGCTGCCATCCGCTGCTGCTGCGGGCCGGGCAGAGCCTGGACACGGCCCGGCTCAGCGGCCCGGCCGTCGCCTACTGGCAGGCGCTGGCCGCCGCGTGCGAGAGCACGCTCGGGCCGGCCCACCCGGATTCCCAGCTCATCGACGAACGGCTGGCCGAGGCCTACCTGGCGGCCAGCCGGCCGGGTGAGGCCGTGTCCTGGTTCGAGCGGGTGCTGGCCAACCGGGCCCAGGCGCTCGGCCCGGACCACCCGGGCACCGCCGCGGCCCGCCGGGACCTGGGCCATGCCCTGATGGCGGCCCGCCAGTTCAGCCAGGCGATCACCGTGCTCGGCGGCACGGTCACCGAATACCAGCGGCTGCGCGGCCCGGACCACCCGGACACGCTGGCCGCGCGGGACGAACTGGCCGCCGCCTACCGCGCCGCAGGCCAGTTCGGTGACGCGATCCCGCTGCAGGCGCGCACGCTGTCCGACCGGGAGCGGGTTCAGGGCGCGCGGCATCCGGACACGCTGACCACGCGGCAGCGGCTGGCCGACACCTACCTGGCCGACGGCCGGGTGAAGGACGCGATCTCGCATTACAAGCGAGTGCTGGCCGACCGGGAACGGGTGCTCGGCCCGGATCACCTGGACACCATCTCCGCCCGCGGCAATCTCGGCGCGGCGTACCATGCCGCGGGCCGGATGGCCTCCGCGCTGCAGCTCTACGAGCAGACCGTGGCCGGTTACGACCATGCGCTCGGCCCCGACCACCCGGACACGCTGGCCCGCTGCCTGAGCCTGGCCACCGCGTATTACGCGGTCGGCCGGCTGACCGACGCGCAGAGCCTGCTCCGCGAGACCCTGGCCCGCTGCGAGCGGGTGCTGCCGCCCGGCGACCGGCTGACCCAGGTGGTCCGGGAGAGCCTGACCAACGTGGCCGGGGGCAGCGGCCAGCCCGGCTAGGCCGGCCTGCTGAGCAGGTAGCGCGCGGTGCCCACGCCGTTCTCCCGGGCCAGCTCGCCGTCCGCGGCGTGGTGCCCGACCCGGTCCTCGGACACGTGCACGATCTGCCAGCCGTCCGCGGCCAGCCGGTCCAGGCAGCCGAGTACCTCCCGGATCGGGTAACCGAATTCGGCGGCCGGCAGCCCGATATCCAGCGGTATCTGCTCCCCGCCCCGGTACAGGCAGCCGGCCCAGGTGTGCAGCTCGCCGATCTGCCCCGTCTCCCGCCAGTCAGCGAACTGGGCGGGCGCGGTGGGCGGCGGGAACCGGGCCTGGAACTCTTCGGTGATGTAGTCGTGCGCGACGGCCGGGTCGACCACACCGTCGGTGCCATCCGGGAACGTGATCCGGGCTACCTCCACCCGGGGGCCGCCGTCGTGCAGCCGTTCCTTGCCCACCTGCACCTTGGTGGCGGCCTGCCACTCGGCTAGCTGCTGGTCCCAGCTCACGCTGCTCTGGATCCCGGCCACCGGCATCCGGACATGCTCGTCCCACCACTGCCGGGCCGCCTCGTCGCCGGTGTCCTTGGCCACCACCAGCGGCTGCTGGCCGGGGATCTGCACGATGTCGAAGACCGCCCGGGTGATGACCAGCATCGCGTGCCGTGGCAGCACGCTAGGACGCCTGGTCCGCGGCCGGGGCCAGCACCATGTCGAAAGTGACCCGGCGCCACGGTTCCCGCATCGTGCGGTCCTCGGGAGCGGGACCCGGCGGGTGCTCGGTGAACTCGGTGATCAGGCTTTCCTTGACCCCGAACACCGCGTCCCGGTCCAGGTACGGGTCGCCGGCCACGAAGATGTGCGTGACCAGTGGGCGGTAGCCGGGGACGGCCACCCTGAAGTGCAGGTGCGCGGGCCGCATCGGGCCACGGCCCGCGGCTTTGAGCAGGTCACCGACGGGCCCGTCATCCGGGATCGGGTACGGCGCCGGGTGCACCGACCAGAACCGGTACCCGCCGTCCGGGCCGGTGCGCAGCCAGCCCCGGGCCGCCGTCCGGCCATCCGGGTACTGCACGTCGTAAAACCCGTCCTCATCGGACTGCCACACGTCGATCCGGGCGCCGGCCATCGGCTGCCCGGCCGTGTCGGTCACCGTGCCGGACACATAGCAGGGCTGGCCGTGCGCGCCGTTCGCGATGTCGCCGCCCAGCGGGGTCTCCGGCGCGCCGGCCACGAAGAACGGCCCGACCACGGTGGATTCGGTGGCCCCGGCCGCCGCGGGCGCGTTGATCCCGATGGTCAGCATGGACATGCCGAGCACGTCGGACAGCAGGATGAACTCCTGCCGCCGGTCGTCGGTGATATGCCCGGCCCGGGTCAGGAAGTCGATGCCGAACTGCCACTCCTCCTGGGTCAGCCGGATCTCCCGGGCGAACGCGTGCAGGTTCCGGACCAGGCTCTGCGCCACCTCCCGGTACCGCGGTGGTGCGCCCGCGAAGCTGGCCAGCACCTCGGCGGTGACCGCCGCCTCCCGGGCGGCCTGGACCGCGGCGTCGCCGGTGGCCGGCTGGGCCGCCTCGCTGACCACGGGCGCGCTGACCACGGGCGCGCCGGCCCATGCGGCGCGCAGCAGCCTGCCCAGCTCGGCCGCCCCGACCGGCACCGGGTTGCCGGCCGGCATCACCGGCTCGATGAGCCGGACCGCCTCGTCGATCTGGTCCTCGCGCAGCCCGATGTCGCGCAGCCCGCCGGGCAGGCCGAGCCGGGCCGCCAGCGCCTGAACCACGGCCGCTGGGCTCGTGCTGTCGAGCGCTGCGCCCTCGAGAGCCTGGCTGATCCGGGCGGCCGCGTCCGGCGCGCCGGGCAGGTTGACCGCCAGCACGTAGGGCAGCACGATCGCGTGGGTCTGCGCGTGCGGCAGGCCGAACCGGCCGCCGAGCACATGGCAGATCTTGTGCTGCAGCCCGGCGCCCGCGGTGCCGAACGCCGTGCCAGCCAGGTAGGCGCCGTACAGCACGTCGCCGCGGGCAGCCAGGTCCGTGCCGTCCTTGACGGCCAGTGGCAGCGCCTGGGCCAGCATCCGGATGGCTTCGGCGGCGGCCAGCGCGGTGACCGGGTTATGGCCCGGCGCCCAGAACGCTTCCGTGCAGTGCGCCAGCGCGTTCAGCCCGCTGGCCGCGGTCAGTTCGGGTGGCAGCGACACGGTCAGATCCGGGTCGTAGATCACCACCTGGGGCCGTACCCGCGGGTCGGTCCCGGTGGTCTTGCGTTCCCCTTCGGTCAGTCCCCAGACCGGGGTCACCTCGGACCCGGCGTAGGTGGTGGGGACGGCGATGACCGGCAGCCCGGTGGTCAGCGCGACGGCCTTGGCCGTTCCGGTGGCCGATCCGCCGCCGATGCTGAGCACCGCGTCGGCGCCGGTCTCGGCGGCCTGCTGCCGGGCCGCCCCGGCCACCTCGGCCGGCACGTGCTCCCGCACCCCGGTGAACAGGCCCGCTACCCGCCCGCCCAGCGGCGCGGCGAGTTCGCGGGCCAGCGCCGCCGCCCGCGGGGTGGTGATCAGCAGCAGCTGGGACACGCCCAGCCGGCTGACCTCGTCAGCCAGCCCGGCCCGGGCCGTGCCCGAGCCGAACACCACCCGGCCGGGCGGCGCATCATAGGTGAACGACTGCACTAGTTAGTTATAGCGGGGCTGGTGCGGTGGGCTACCAGCGCGCCCGGCGGCGCCGCATGCCACCGGTCAGCCGCATCGCCGCGACCACGATCACCGCGACCAGCGCCACGTAGAACAGGAAGTGCAGCGCGGAGATCACGAACGAGATCAGCATGATCACGGCGAACACGCCGAGCAGGAACAGCAGGATTTTTCCCATGCCCCCACGATATGCGAGCGGCGCCCGGCCGGCGCGGGCTGAC
>DATCUG010000177.1:0-6572 GCA_036567525.1 Streptosporangiaceae bacterium
CGACCCGGCCGATCTGAGCCGTCATTACGTGCCCGAGCCCGGTCTTTAGCTGCCGTATCCACCATAGTCCGGATTAACCACCAGACCGCGCCATTAATAATATCCTGCGATATGTTTAGCAACGCACGAAATTACTTAGTATGATACAATGCTTCCTGTCTTCCCCGGGGCAGAAAGCGATCATGTATATCCCGCACCACCGCATCCTTTTCCGGCTGGCAGACGTCCTGGTCACGCTGGCAGCCGTCTTTCTTTTGCTCGACGCAATGTTCGGATTCACGAAGCACCACATAACAAATTCCGCGCAACTGCAGGCGAGTGCCGAGAACGTCACCTCCAGCAACTTGTCCACCTCGTGCGTTGGCGGCTCCACCAACCAGCGCACGGTTAACGGCCACACCCAGGTGGCCGCGCACGGGACACCGTGGAGCGCGTACCAGGTCACCCTGACCAATATCGGGAACCGGGTCATCACGATCTATGACCTGACCGTGGAACTGCGCGACTATAAGGACAACGTTTACGCCCGGCAGCGCGCCACCGGCCTGGGCCGCCATGACTCCGGCATCACGCTCAGCCTCGGCCAGACCCGGACGGTGGTGGAGACCACCGGGATGAAGCAGCCGGTCGCGTCCTGCCAGGTGCTGGGCTGGTAACCCTACTGGGCGCCGCGGGCCTGCTGAATGCGGCGTAGCGTGCGCCGGCCGAGCAGGCTCATCGCCGGGTTGCTCTCGGCGTAGTACCAGACCAGCCCCATGGCCTGCTCGAATGCCCAGGCCTGGCCGCGGGCCCAGGCCAGATCACCGCAGCCGAGATCGGCACGGAACACCTGCCGCGGGCCCGCCGCCAGCAGGTGCCAGGCGGCCACCAGGTCCAGCGCCGGGTCAGCCGGGCCTAGCCCGCCGACGTCCAGGATGCCGGCCAGCCGCCCGCCGGATACCAGCACGTTGCCCGGGATCAGGTCGCCGTGGCTCATCACGTCGGGGTCAGGGCCGCGCGGCAGGTCGCGCAATTCCTGCCAGGTCCGGCGCAGCCGCGGCACGTCCAGCAGCGCCCCGCTGCGCGCGAAGCAGGTCTCCATCCAGGCGTCGTGGGCGCGCAGTTCGCCGCCCCGGCCGGAGCCGCGGAACGTCTGGCCCCGGGTGTCGATCCCGCGCACCCCGGTGATGAATTCGGCCAGGTCATGGGCGAATCCGGTGGACCCGGCCGGGTCGTCCTCGGTGGCGGTCACCCCGGGCAGCCAGGTCTGCACCGACCACGGCAGCGGGTAGCCCGCACCCGGTTCGCCCAGTGCCACCGGCTCGGGAGTGCGGAACCGGGTCCGGCCGGCCAGCTCACGGGCGGCGCTCGCCTCGCGCTCCAGCTCGCGGCGCACCGCGCCGGCCGCACCGGGCTGGAGCGGGAACCGCGCGGCCAGCTGGCCGCCGATCCGGAAGATGGCATTGACCGTGCCAGGTGTCTGCAGCGCCGTGATGGGCAGGCCCCGCCACGCCGGGAACTGCTCGTGCACCAGCTCCCGCACGGTAGCTACCGGGACGGCCAGCTGGTTGGCGTGCATGTCCATCCGGCCAGCTTCCCGGCGCCGCATTCCCCCGGCAACTGGATTCCCGCCGGCCAGCCCTTCCCCCCAGCCAGCCATTCCCGTGGCGTATTTTCCTCGCTGGCGAGGAGAATACTCTCCGAAGTCAATTGGTTCACATTTGTGAGATCGCTGAGCCAGTGAGCTTCTAATTTCCTCTGCTCATGGAATCCGGATCGGACGAGCAATTAGCCCATCTCCGCCGCCTGGCTGACGAGCTGGGCCAGCACGGGCTGGCCGCCGAGCTGGACGGCGGCACCCATCCTGGTTCGCTCCGCGCGGTCAACCCGGAGATCCCCGGCCTCACCGAGCGGGTGCTGTGTGCCCAGGCGGGCGACGGGAGCTGGTGGTACTGGTGGCCCTGGGGGCAGCCGATCGGCCCGGTGCGCGACATGGCGCAGGCCGTCGCCAAGATCGCGGCGGTGCTGCGCTCGGCGCAGGGGCGCTCGTGACCGGGCTGCGCGGCACCGGGCGGCTAGCCGACGACCTGTACCTGCTGGCCCACCACGAGACGACCGGCAAGCCGCATCTGCAGCCGCGGGCGGCCGGCCTGGGGCTGGCCGGCGGGTTACTCGCCGAGCAGATGCTGGCTGGCCGCCTCCGCTGCTGGCGGGGCCTGATCATCCCGGCCGGCCACGGCCGGGGCGCCGACGAGCTGGGCGGCCGGCTGCTCGGCCTGGTGAGCAGCGAGCGCGAGCACCGGCCGCCCCGGGACTGGCTGCTGTACCTGGCTCCGACCGCCACCGGGGATGTCGCCGCCCGGCTGGCCGGCGCCGGGTACCTGCGCCGGGCGCCGGGGCGGCGCTTCGGCCACGGCGCCCGCTGGGTCCCGGTTGATCCGGACAGCGCGTTCGCCCCGCTGGTCCGGGTGAAGACGGCGCTGCGCTCCCCCGGCCTGGACATGCAGCACACCGTGCTGGCCGCGCTGGCCGCGGCCAGCGGACTGAGCCACCAGTTAGCCCTGTACCTGCCCCCACAGGCCGGCCGCCGGCTCGCCGAAACGGCCGGGCGGCTCGGGCCGGGCCTGCGCGAGCTGATCGCGCAGACCCAGGCCGCCGTGGACAGTGCCCTGCTCTCCCATCGCGTCTAACCCCGTTCCGACCGCAACCTCCAGGAGATCTCTCATGCCCCGCAAGCAGTCGCCCACCAGTCCCGTATCCCGCGCGCTGGCCCGGGACCGGCTCGGCGTGCCCGCCGTGCTGTTCTTCGTGCTGGCCGGCGTCGCCCCGCTGACCGTGGCGGCCGGCGTCATCCCGGCCGCCTACCAGACGACCGGGTTAACCGGCATCCCGGCCGCGTTCGTCGTGATCGCCGCCATCCTGGCCTTGTTCGCCACCGGCTACGTCGCGATGACCAGGCACATCACCAACAGCGGGGCGTTCTATGCCTTCGTGTCCCGCGGTCTGGGGCGGGTCGCCGGCGTCGCCGCGGCCCTGGTCGCGCTGCTCGCCTACAGCTTCCTGCAGGTCGGGCTGTACGGCGCGCTCGGGCCCGCCGCGGCCAGCCAGGCCGCCGCCGACCTGCACTGGCACACGCCCTGGTGGGCCTGGGCGCTCGGCGCGTGGGCAGTCATCACCGTGCTGGGGCTGCTCCGGGTGGACATCACCGGGCGGGTGCTGGGCGTGCTGCTGTGTGCGGAGATCGCCGTCATCCTGGCCGAGACGGTGACCGGCCTGGCCCACCCGGCGGGCGGCCGGATCAGCTTCGCCACCCTGTCCCCGGCCGCGCTCACCTCGGCCGGGTTCGGCACGTTCGGCGTGCTGGCCGTGGTGGCCGTGCTCGGCTTCGTCGGCTTCGAGCAGGCGCCGGTGCTGGCCGAGGAAGCCCGCAACGCACGCCGCACCGTGCCGTTGGCTACCTATGTAGCTCTCGGCCTGATCGCCGTCGTCTATGCCGGGGTGAGCTGGGCCATGGCCGCGCATGCGGGCACCGCGCACGTGGTGACCGCGGCCGGCCGGCTGGGCCCGGGCCTGCTGTTTGGCCTGGGCGGCAGCAGCGGGCTGGCCGACGCCGCGCAATGGCTGTTCCTGACCTCGCTGTTCGCCGCCGCGCTGGCGTTCCACAACGCGGTCTGGCGGTACGCCTACGCGCTGGGCCGGGAGAATGTGCTGCCCGCCGCGCTCGGCCGGACCGGCGGCAACAACATCCCGAAGGCGGCCTCACTGGCCCAGAGCGCCTGCGGCCTGGCTGTCATCGCGGTGTACGCGGTAGCCGGCTGGAACCCGATGACCCGGCTGTTCTTCTGGCTGGGCACCACGGGCGGGTTCGGCATCCTGGTCCTGCTCGCGCTGACCGCCGTCGCGGTGGTGCTGTTCTTCGCCCGGGACCACCGCGGCGAGAACGCGTGGCGGCGGCTGGTCGCTCCCGCGCTGGCCGCGGTGGTGCTGACCGGCATCGTCGCGCTGGCCGCACTGCATTACGCGACGTTGCTCGGCGTCCCGGCCGGCGCGCCCGCCGCGTGGGCGCTGCCGGCCAGTTACGCGGCGGCCGGCCTGCTCGGGCTCGGCTGGGGGCTGCTGCTCAAGGTCCGCCGGCCAGGTACCTACGCCGCGATCGGGCTGGGCGCGCACGCCGTCACCGGCCAGCTCACCCCGGCGGCCGGCCGGACCGGGTCATGACCGGCCGGCCGCCCGGCCCACGGCCACAGGTCGTCCGGGCCAGTCCGGCCGATCTGGATGTGCTTGGCCAGGTCATCGCGGACGCGTTCCAGGACCTGCCGCAGTCCCGGTGGCTGGTCGCCGACCCGGCGGCCCGCCGCCAGATCCTGCCCGGCTACTTCCGGCTGCTGGCCGAGCACGCCCTGGCCAGCGGCGTGCTGCACACCACGGCTGACCGCTGCGCGGCCGCGCTGTGGCTGCCGGCCGGCCCGGACAGCCCAGCCCAGCCCGCCGCGTTCGCCGCCCGGCTGGCCGCCGCCACCGGCCAGTGGGCGGACCGGTTCGCCGCGTTCGACGCGGCGCTGGACCGGCACCACCCGGCTGGCCCGGCTCACCAGCACCTGGCCATCCTGGCCGTCCGGCCCGGCCGCCAGGGCGAGGGGGCCGGCACCGCACTGCTCCGCGCGTACCACGACACGCTGGACCGCAGCCAGCAGCCCGCCTACCTGGAAGCGGCCGAGTGGCGCAGCCGCCAGTTCTACCGGCGGCACGGCTACCTGCCCAGCGGCCTGTTCTACCTGCCTGGTGGCGGCCCGGCCATGTGGCCGATGTGGCGGCCACCCCGGCCCGCCACGGCCGGTGACAAAGATCCGGTTTTGTAACTGCCCGGTCTGCGCACGATTGCACGGGTACTGTCTTGGATCAAGCAGTGGGGGGGCCGGCACCAGGAAGTGCGTGCCGCGCACGGGCCGAAGAGGAGACGGCGAGCTCACCAGGGGGGTTCAGGTTCGCCGGGCGCTGCGGCGACCTCCCAGAATCAATCGATTGCGGCACGACTGTGGGAGTCTGCGTGGCAGTGCGAACGCCATCCTGGCGCGACCTGGGCCAGCCATGACCCAGCACAAACGAGGCGTGCGCGCGGCCGAGGAGAACCACCGGCACCGCATGATCATTCTGGTCATCTGCTGCCTCAGCCTGTTCATCGTCGGCCTGGACAACACGATCGTGAACGTCGCCCTGCCCACCATCTCCCGGGGGCTGGGCGCATCGGTGTCCGGGCTGCAGTGGATCGTCGACGGGTACACGATGGTGCTGGCCAGCCTGGTCATGTCGGCCGGCGCCTTCGCGGACCGGTTCGGCCGCCGCCAGGTGTTCCGGGCCGGGCTGATGGTGTTCACGGTCAGCTCGGGGCTGTGCTCCATCGCGCCCAGCCTGGGCTGGCTGATCGCGTTCCGGGTGCTGCAGGCGATCGGCGGGTCGATGCTCAACCCGGTCGCCGTGTCCATCATCTCCAGCGTGTTCAAGGGCCGGGCCGAGCGAGCCTGGGCGATCGGCGTCTGGGTCACCATGTTCGGCGTGAGCATGGCCCTCGGGCCGGTCTTCGGCGGGGTGCTGACCAGCGCAGTCGGCTGGCGGAGCATTTTCTGGGTCAACATCCCGGTCGGTCTGGTCGCCATCGCGCTGGTCTCCCGGTTCATCCCGGACTCGCGCGCCGGGATGAAGCGCAAGCTTGACCTGGTCGCCCAGTTGCTGGTGATCGTGATGCTCGGCTCGCTGATCTACGCGATCATCGAGGGCGCGCGGAGTGACTGGCGTGGCCCGGGGATCCGCGGCCTGTTCGGCGTGGCCGGGGTGGCCTTGCTGGCCCTGGCCTGGTGGGAGCTGCGCCGCACGGATCCGCTGATCGATCCGCGCAGCTTCCGCAACCTGCCGTTCACCGGTGCCGTGCTGACCGGCATCTGCTCGTTCGGCAGCCTGGGCGGATTCCTGTTCCTGAGCACGATCTACCTGCAGGACGCCCGGGGCCTCTCCGCGGTGCACGCCGGGCTGCACATGCTGCCCGCCGCGGCGGCGATGGCCATCTGCCCGCTGCCGGCCGCCTGGCTAGCCGCCCGGCGCGGCCTGTGGCTGCCGCTGGCCCTGGGCGGACTGGCCTTAATGCTGAGCATGGTCGCGATGTCGCGGCTCACCGTGTCCTCCGGGGAGCTCTATCTCATCGCGGCGTTCACCCTGTTCGGTGTCGGTTTGGGCATGGTCGACGGGCAGATCAGCCACGCCGCGGTGTCGGCCATGCCGGCCAGCCAGGCCGGCCTGGCCGCGGGCATCGCGTCGGCCAGCCGGCAGATGGGCCAGGCGCTCGGGGTCGCGGTGACCGGCGCGCTGCTGAACGCGGGCCTGCACGGGCCGGTGCGGCCGGAGTTCGTGGCGGCCAGCCGCCCGGCCTGGTTAGTGCTGACTGGGTGTGGCGGCATCGTGTTCCTGCTCGGCATGACGACCACGCGCGCCCGGCTGCCGGACCGCGTCGCGGAGCCGGACGCCGACGGCCCGCCGCCGGTGCCGCAGCCCGGCCTGTCGCCGCAGCCCGGCCAGGTGCCGCAGCCCGGCCAGGTGCCGCA
>DATCUG010000178.1:0-4900 GCA_036567525.1 Streptosporangiaceae bacterium
GGCTGGCGCTGCGGCTCGGGGAAAACGGCCGGGTCATCGCACCCGCCGACCTCGCCGCGCAGGTCGGGGAAGATGCAGCTGCCGCACTTGCCCAGTACGCTTGATCGCGTTCACAATGACGGGACCGGGGCCACGTGCCCCGGTTGGCTAAACCGTCACCGTTAGGTGACGCGGCTGATGCGTCGGGCCGGATATGAAGGTCTCGCGTGTAGGCTCGTTCTGATAGTGACTCAGCGCGGGGGCGTGTCCCCCGGTGAAGAGGGCGGAAATGATTGGCGACCTGTTCGACAGCCCGTGGAAGATCCTCATCGTCGCCGTCGTGCTGATCGTGCTGTTCGGCTCCAGGAAGCTGCCCGACGCGGCCCGGTCCCTCGGCAAGTCGATGCGCATCCTCAAGCGGGAGGTACGCGACCTGCGGGAGGACGACGACGAGCAGCAGCCGGCCCAGGCCATCACGGCCCAGCCCGCTCAGCCCGCGCAGCCGACCCAGGCCCAGGTGGACGCGCTCCAGCAGCAGCTCCGCGACCTCCAGCAGCAGAAGGCGGACGCCGCACAGGGTGCTCCGGTGGAGACGCCGCGCACTCAGGCCAGCTGATCGCGCTGGCGGGTAACCCGCGATGACGAAACTGGGCGATACGGTCCGCGGGGCGCGCGTGCTCAGCGAGCGGATCCGGGACAGTAATCCGGAAGGCCGGATGCCGCTCATGGACCACATCCGTGAGCTGCGCAACCGGCTGGTCAAGATCTGCCTGGCCCTGCTGATCGGCACCGGCATCGGGCTGACCCCGCTGGTGTTCAACCCGGTGTGGAACTTCGTCCAGCAACCGTTCTGCTCGGCCACCATCAACGGCCATCACGGCTGCCGCCGCATCGGCGACCAGCTCATCCTGCAGGGTGTGTTCGACCCGTTCATGCTGCGGGTGGAGATCGCGTTCTTCTTCGGGCTGATCGTGACCAGCCCGATCTGGCTCTACCAGCTATGGGCGTTCGTCGCGCCCGGGCTGTACCGGCGCGAGAAGAAGTGGACGTACCTGTTCGTCGGCACCGCGGTGCCGCTGTTCGTGGGCGGGGGCGCGCTGGCCTACTTCGCGATGAGCCGCGGCCTGAGGTACCTGCTGGGCCTGGCCCCGGGGCACGTCCTCGTGCTGCCCAGCGTGTCCACCTATCTGAGTTATTTCGTCGCCATGCTGCTCGGTTTCGGGCTGGCGTTCGAACTGCCGCTGCTGCTGCTCATGCTGAACGTGGTTGGCGTGCTGAGCCATGCGTTCTTCAAGCGCTTCCGGCGGATCATGATCTTCCTGGTGTTCCTGTTCGCTGGGATCGCCTCGCCCAGCCCCGACCCGGTGACCATGCTGCTGCTGGCCGTGCCCTGCCTGGTCCTGGTGGAGATCTCCGAGGTCATCATCTGGATGAACGACCGGCGGCGGGCGGCCCGGCCGTCGATGTACGAAGGTCTAGCCGACGACGAGCTGGCGCCGCTGGAGGACGACGAGCCGGCTGACCAGCACCACTGATCCATAGCGTCAGCCCGCTCACTTAGGCTGGGAGCATGTCGACGCCTGCCAGCCCGGCGCAGCGTTACGCCGCGTTCCGCCGGCAGAGCGAGGATGGCCCCGAACTCGCCGCGTTCCAGGCGCTGTACGACTTCACGTTCGACGACTTCCAGCGCCGCGCCTGCAAGGCGCTGAACGGCGGCCACGGCGTGCTGGTGGCCGCGCCGACCGGCTCGGGCAAGACCGTGATCGGCGAGTTCGCCGTGCACCTGGCCCTGGCCGAAGGGCGCAAGTGCTTCTACACCACGCCGATCAAGGCGCTGTCCAACCAGAAGTACGGCGACCTGGTCCGCCGCTACGGGCCCGGCCAGGTCGGCCTGCTGACCGGCGACAACACCATCAACGGCGAGGCGCCGGTGGTGGTGATGACTACCGAAGTGCTGCGCAACATGCTGTACGGCGGCTCACCCACGCTGTCCGGGCTCGGCTACGTGGTGCTGGACGAGGTGCACTACCTGGCTGACCGGTTCCGCGGCGCGGTCTGGGAAGAGGTGATCATCCACCTGCCGGAGTCGGTCCGGGTAGTCGCGCTGTCCGCCACGGTGAGCAACGCCGAGGAGTTCGGCGACTGGCTGGCCCAGGTGCGCGGCGGCACCACCGTCATCGTGGACGAGCACCGGCCGGTGCCGCTGTGGCAGCACATGCTGGTCGGCGGCCGTCTCTACGACCTGTTCATGGAGTCCGGGCCGGTCCGGGGGGACCGGGAACGGCGGGCCCGGGTAAACCCGGAACTGCTCCGGCTGGCCCGGCGGGACGACTGGGTGGCGCGCAAGGCGCCCGGGCGGCCGGCCCGGGGCGGGCGGCGGCCGGCCCGGTTCCGCGCACCCCGGCGGCCCGAGGTCATCGCCCGGCTGGACTCGGCCGGGCTGCTGCCCGCCATCACGTTCATCTTCAGCCGGGCCGGCTGCGAGGCCGCGGTCCGGCAGTGCCTGGACGCGGGCGTCCGGCTGACCACCGCGGACGAGGTGGCGGCCATCACCGAGATCGCTGAGCGGCGCACCCGGGACATCCCCGAGTCCGACCTGCCGGTGCTCGGTTACCTGGAGTGGCTGACCGGGCTGCAGCGCGGCATCGCCGCGCACCACGCCGGGATGCTGCCCACGTTCAAGGAAGTGGTCGAGGAACTGTTCGAGGCCGGGCTGGTCCGCGCGGTGTTCGCCACCGAGACGCTGGCCCTCGGGATCAACATGCCGGCCCGGACGGTGGTCATCGAGCGGCTGGACAAGTGGAACGGGGAGAACCACGCCGACCTGACGCCGGGGGAGTACACACAGCTCACCGGGCGGGCCGGCCGCCGCGGCATCGACGTGGAAGGGCACGCGGTGGTGCTCTGGCAGCCCGGCGTCGACCCGCTGGCCGTGGCCGGCCTGGCCGGCACCCGGACCTACCCGCTCAACTCCAGCTTCCGGCCGTCCTACAACATGGCTGTCAACCTGGTCGGGCAGGCCGGCCTGGACAAGGCGGCCGCGCTGCTCGAGTCGTCGTTCGCCCAGTTCCAGGCGGACCGTGCGGTGGTCGGCATCGCCCGGCAGGCCCGCCGCGGCCGGGCCGCGCTGGACGAGCTCGGGGTGACCTGCGACCGCGGCGACTACGCGGAGTACCACGCGTTGCGGCAGGAGCTGTCCGGGCTGGAGGCGGAAGCCGCCCGGGCCCGTTCCGCCGACCGGCGGGTCCAGGCCCGGCAGTCCCTGGAGCAGCTGCGCCGTGGCGACATCATCCTGGTGCCGGCCGGCCGCCGGTCCGGCCTGGCCGTCGTCCTCGACCCTGGCCTGGGCTCCCGCGGGTCCAGCCACAATGGCAACGCCCCGCTGCCGCTCGTGCTCACCATCGGCCGCCAGGTCAAGCGGCTGTCGCTGGCCGACTTCCCGACCCCGGTCAGCCCGATCGACCGGTTGCGGATACCCAACAGCTTCAGCGCCCGGTCCCCGCAGCACCGCCGCGACCTGGCCGCCAGCCTGCGCAGCAAGCTGGCCGGCCGGGACATCCCGCGGCGCCGCCCGGAGCCGCCGCGGGCGCAGGAGCAGGACATCGCCCGGCTGCGCCGGCAGCTCCGGCAGCATCCGTGCCACGCCTGCCCGGACCGGGACGCGCACGCCCGGGAAGCGGAGCAGCGGTCCCGGCTGGAGCGCGAGGTGGCCAGCCTGGAGGCCAGCGTGGCTGCCCGGTCGCACGTCATCGCACGCACCTTCCAGCGGGTCTGCGCCGTCCTGGAGCGGCTGGGCTATCTGGCTGACGGCCAGGTCACCCCGGACGGCAGGCGGCTCGGCGACCTGTACACCGAGCTGGATCTGCTGGCCGCGGAGTGCCTGCGCCGCGGGCTGTGGGACGGCCTGGACCCGGCCGAGCTGGCCGCGTGCGTGTCCGTGCTGACGTTCGAGTCCCGGCAGACCGACGACGACACCCCGGCCCGGATGCCGGGCGGCCCGGTCCGCGACGTGATCGGTTCGATGGTGTCGGTCTGGGGCGAACTGGACGAGCTGGAAAAGGAACACCGGCTGTCGTTCATGCGCCCGCCGGAGCCCGGCTTCGCCTGGGCCGCCCACGCCTGGGCCCGCGGCAAGCCGCTGGAGCAGGTGCTGGACACGCTGACCCCGGGCGACTTCGTCCGCGCCGTCAAGCAGCTCATCGACCTGCTCGGTCAGATCGCGGTGGCAGCCGGGGACCCGCTGGCGGCTACCGCGCACGCCGCGGCGGACGCGTTGCGCCGCGGTGTGGTCGCCTACTCGTCGGTGGGGTAAGCATCGGGCATGACTGACCTCACGGATTACGCCCGGCTGGTCGCGGCCGACCACGGGCTCGCCACCGTGTCCACGGTGCGCGCCGACCACACCATCCAGGCCTCGGTGGTGAACACCGGGGTGCTCGACCACCGCGGCCACCAGGTGGTCGGGTTCACCACCGCGGGTGCCCACAAGCTGGCCAACCTCCGGGCCCGCCCCCGGTTCGCGGTGACCATCCGGGCAGGCTGGCGGTGGGTCACCGCCGAAGGGGACGCGGAGCTGATCGGCCCGGACGACCCGGCCGAGGGCTTCGATGCGGAAGCGATCCGCTTGCTGCTCCGCGCCGTGTTCGTGGCGGCCGGCGGCACCCACGACGACTGGGCCACCTACGACCGGGTGATGGCCGAGGAGCGCCGGGCCGCGGTGCTGATGTCGCCGGTGCGCGTCTACGGGTGATGCCGCGGAGGCGGTGGCGGCGGGGGTGGCGGCCCCTCCGGGACCGGGCCGGGCCAGATGAGCAGGACCGGGCAGGCGGCGTGGTCCACCACGAAGCGGGCCGTCTTGCCCAGGCTCTTCGGCCCGGCCGCGGCGCCCTCCCGGGCCAGCACGAGCAGCGCCGCCTCGCGG
>DATCUG010000179.1:0-4320 GCA_036567525.1 Streptosporangiaceae bacterium
CCCACTGGCTGAGTCACAGCACAACGATAACGGCAGTCACAGCAAGCAATCGACCCGGGGGCAATAGGCATTCCGGGCTACCGGGTGCTGGCGTTGTGAAATCTGCAGAGAAATTTGCATAAAGACGCGAGGTCTTTTTTAGCCGGCGCAGTTCTTCTAGAATTCGCGGTGAGAAGTGCTTATAACGGGTATCAGCTATTTAATCCTGCAGGTGCGCTGGCCCGCCAGCCAGAACACACGAAGGCGATCATGGAATTCCGGGTGCTCGGGCCGATTGAGCTTTGGTCAGCCGGGGAGCAATACGATCTTGGGCCGACCAGAGCGCGCTGTGTGCTGGCCATCCTCATGCTGACGCCGCGCACAATCGTGCCCACTGAGGTGCTCATCGACCGGATCTGGGATACCGAGCCGCCGCCGAAGGCCCGGGAAAGCCTGGCCGTCTACATCACCCGGCTGCGTGCCGCACTGCGCCAGGCCGTCGGGGAAAGTGTCCGGCTGGTCGGCCGGTCCCGGGGTTATGAACTCGACGTGGATCCGGACGTTGTCGACCTGCACCAGTTCCGCCGGCTACGCCGCCAGGCCGACGCGCTGGCCGCCAATGGTGACGCGGACCATGCCGCATTACTGCTCCGCGAGGCGGACCGGCTGTGGCGTGGCCAGCCATTCGCGGGAATCCGCGGTGACTGGCTGGCCCGGATGCGGGCCAGCCTGGAGGAGGAGCGCCGGGCCGCCATCCTGAAGCGGGTCGAGTGTGAGCTGGAACTGGGACGGCACGCCGACCTGGTCGGTAACCTCGGCAATCTGCTCACGGAGTACCCGCTGGACGAGGCGTTCATCGCGCATCAGATGACCGCGCTTTACGGCAGCGGCCGGGCCGGCGAGGCACTCAGCCTGTACCGGGACACCCGGAGCCAGATCATCGAAGAGCTGGGCACCGAACCCGGGCCGGTGCTGGCCGAACTGCACCAGCGAATCCTCAGCCAGGACCCCGACCTGGCCACCGGGCTGACCGGGCCGGGCCGGCAGCTGAGCCGGACCGCGCAGCCGGACACGCTGCCGCCGGAGATGGTGGAATTTGTCGGCCGGGATGAGGAACTCAGCCTGCTCGTCCAGGCGCCCGGCGACAGCCCGCAGATCAGCGTCATTGAAGGCATGGCCGGGGTGGGCAAGACCGCGCTGGCCATCCATGCGGCCCGCTCCGCCGCCGAGTACTACCCGGATGGCACCTTCTACCTCAACTTCCACACGCACGACCCCGGGCTGCCGTCCCTGGACGCGGCTGAGGCGCTGTACCGGCTGCTCCGGATGCTCACCGCGCCGGCCACCCGGATCCCGGACGCCACCGGCGAGCGTGCCGCACTGCTCCGGGCCCAGCTCAGCCGCCGCCGCGCGATCGTGATCCTGGACGACGCGGCCGGGCCGGAGCAGATCCAGCCGCTGCTGCCCTCGGCTGGCCAGAGCCTGATCCTGATCACCACCCGGCGTACCCTGTCCGGCCTGCCTGGTGTCCACGCGCTGACCCTCGACGTGCTGTCCATGCCCGACGCGGTCGCCCTGTTCCGCCGGGTCGCGGGGCAGAGCCGGGCCCACGACGAGGACGCGGCGGCCATGGCCGTGCAACTGTGCGGGCGGCTGCCGCTGGCCATCCAGCTGGCGGCGGGCCGGCTGGCGCACGACTACCCAGCCCGGCTGCACGACCTGGTCGAGGAGCTGTCCCGACCGCCGGAGCCGGCCACCGGCGCGGCCAGCCCGCAGGTGATGTCAGCCTTCGACGTGTCCTACCGCTCGCTGGAATCCGAGCATCAGCGGTTCTTCCGGCGGATCGGGATGAGCCCGGGCGCATCGCTCAGCCCGCAGGCGGCGGCCGCCCTGGACGGGGTCACGCTGGCCGAGGCCCAGCAGGCGCTGGCCGCCCTGCTCGATCATCACCTGCTGAGCCGGGCGCCCGGCGGCCAGTTCCGCTTCCACGACCTGATCCGCGAGTACGCGGCGCTCCGCGCCACCCGGGAGGATTCCGCGGGAGACCGGCGGCGCGCGGTCAGCCGGCTGCTCGACTACTACCTGGAGACCGCGGACCGGGCCGACCGGCTGCTGCACCCGTTCCGCCGCCGCATGCCGGTGCCGGTCAGGCACCGGGCCCCGGTCAGCCCGGCGCTGGCCACGATGGACCGCGCGGCTGACTGGCTGGAGACCGAGTGGCGGAACATCCTGCAGGCGGCACAGTACGCCGGGCGGCACGAGTGGAAGCAGGAGTGTGCCGACCTCATCCACGTGCTGGGCGGCTTCCTGGAGGCCAGGGCGTACTGGGATGAGGCCATCGTGGCCCACACCCTGGCCGTGCAGGCCGGCCGCGACCTGGTCGACCCGGCCCGGGTCGCGCGAGCGTCGCTGGAACTGTCCGAAGTGAGCCAGCAGACCGGCCAGCACGAGACGGCGCTGCCGCTGGCCGAGGAGGCCGCGGAGATCTACCGGTCGCTGGCCGACCGGCGCGGCGAGGCCGAGGCCCTGGACAAGATCGGCCTGGCCCACCAGCGCGCCGGGCGGTCCCGGGAGTCGCTGGCCTATTTCGCGGAAGCGCGGGGGCTGTACGGCGGCGCCGAGGATTCGCACGGCGTGGCCGATACCCTGACCCATTCCGGCATCGCCTGCTGGCAGCTCGGGCGGTATCCCGACGCGATGGGCAACCTGCGCGCCGCGCTGCTGCTGTACCGGGCGGCCGGGGACCGGCGGGGCGAAGCCAAGACGCTGAACAACCTGGGCCGGATGCAGCTGAACTTCGGCTACCACCGCGACGCACTGGACGGCTACCAGAAAGCGCTGGAGATATTCCGGGAAATCGGCGTCGCCCAGAGCGAAGCGATCCTGTATCACAACATTGGCGCGCTCTATAACTACAAGGGCAGTTACGACGAAGGGCTAGCCGCGTACCGGCGCGCGCTGGCCATCTACCGGGAGATCGGCGATCTGCCCAACGAAGCCGACGTGCTGAACGACATCGGCACCATCTACCAGAGCGCGGAGTGCTACGACGAGGCGCTGATCTGCCACGAAAAGGCGAGAGCCATCGCCGAAGAAGTCGGCAACCTGGCCCAGCAGGTAACCGCGCTACGCGGGACAGCCGGGGTGCGCCGCGGCATCGGTCTGTACGGCGAGGCGTTCGACCTGTATCACACCGCGCTGAAGCTGGCCCGGGAGATCGGTGACCCGTACGAGGAGGCCAAGATCCTCGAGGGCATCGCCGAGACCACGCTGAGCACGCTGCGGCCGGACGCGGCCCGGATCGTGTTCCGCCAGGCGCTGGACATCTTCGAGCGGCTCGGCGTGCCCGAAGCCGAGTCGTCCCGGATCCGCATCGAGGCCCTGGATCTCGCCTACAGCTGCGGCGCCTAGCAGCCGCGGCCACCGGCCCTGACCTGGGCGGCAAGGCAGGCATCAAGGCGGCTGCAAGAGCCCCATCCGGGCCGGCGGTACACGCTGATACCGCCATGAGATACCTGATATCGCCGACCGCCTGGGGCATGCTGACCTCACCCACCGGGTGGGGCATGCTGGCCGGGCTGGTCGGCCTGTTCGGGTATCTGCCCTACCTCCGGGACGCGTGGCGGCGGACCAGTCAGCCCGATCCGGCCGCCTGGCTGATCTGGACGGTCGAGTACAGCGTGCTGCTGGTAGCCCAGGCCGCGCAGCATCCGCCCTGGGCGGCGCTGTGCCTGGCCGGGCTGCAGCTCGCGGGCACCTGTGCGGTGCTGGCCGTGCTGGCCGCCCGTGGCGAGTGGCAGTGGGGCTTTGGCCGTGGCGTCCTGCTCGGCGGCAGCGTGGCCGTGATGGCGGTGTGGCCGTTCACGCACACCCCGGGCACGGCGATGTGCCTGGTGCTGGCGGTGGAGGGGGCCGGCATGATGCTGGTCATCCTCGGCGCGTACCGCCGCCCGGGCAGCGAGACGCCGCTGACCTGGAAGGCGTTCACCCTGGCTGGGCTGCTCGACCTGCGGGCGCTGAGCGGCCAGGCGTCGCCGCTGCTGTACGCGTACCCGGCGTTCTTCGTGGTGATGGGCAGCGCGGTGCTGGCTGCCATCGCGCTTGGCCGGCGGCGGGCCCGGCGGGCGGCCCGCCGGTTCGCGCTGTGCCCGCAGGACGCCCCGGACAGCCTGATCACTGTCTGCCACGAGGCCCATGGCGCGCGCGGCCACTGGGTCCTGGCAGCTCCCCGGCCGCGGCTCGCCCCGTCCCGGCCGGGGCTCCCGGCGGCCGCCGGGACGGCACCCCCGGCGGCCGCCGCTCAGCCTCTGGTCCCTGCGACCACGGTGCAGCCTGTGCTGC
>DATCUG010000180.1:0-2931 GCA_036567525.1 Streptosporangiaceae bacterium
TCAGCCAGCCCAGTACCGCGGATCTGCACGCCGGGCGGCTCGGCCGAGCGCAGCAGCAGGTCGGCCCGGTCCCGGCCCCGCCAGGCCAGCATGCCGAACGGGTCGTCGTCGAACCGCTCCGCGAGCACGTAGCAGACCGCGGCCAGGTGTTTGCACGGCACGCCCCAGTCCGGGCAGGAGCAGAACAGGTCGAGGTCCCGCGCCGACCGGGGGAACAGCGGGGTGCCGCAGTCCGCGAACACCTGCTCGATCTCGTGCGGCATCTCCCCGGCCAGCAGTTTGGCCCGGAACAGCGCCTGCCCGCGCAGCGCCTCGATGACCCGCCGCCACTGCGCGGTGGTCAGCGGCAGCACCCCGATCCGCGCCTGGTAGGGCACCGGCCGGGAGCCCTGCACCCGGGCCCGCACTACGCCGTGCCCCAGCTCGAACTCCAGCACCTGGCCGCGCCGGGCGTAGTTCCGGCCGCGGGCCAGCCGGCCACTCATCCCGAACGACTCCAGCACCTCGACGAACCGCCGCGACCACCACTGCTCGCCGATGGCACCCCGCTTGCTGCGCGCCTTGATCCCGCCCTCGACCTCAATCGGCGGCCCAGTCTCATGCCACCAGCCGGTGTCCCGGGGTGCGCCGTCTCGCTCGCTCACTCAGACACCGCCTCGGGTGACAGGGCCAGCACGTCGCGCAGGTCGGCCGTGGACAGCTCGGTGAGCCAGCTTTCCCCGGTGCCGACGATCCGCTCAGCCAGCGCCTTCTTCTCCTCGATCATCGAGTCGATGCGCTCTTCCAGGGTGCCGACGCAGACAAACTTCCGCACCTGCACATCCTTGCGCTGCCCGATCCGGAAGGCGCGGTCGGTAGCTTGATCTTCCACCGCCGGGTTCCACCACCGGTCGAAGTGGATCACGTGATTCGCCCCGGTCAGATTCAGCCCGGTACCGCCGGCCTTGAGCGAGAGCAGGAACACGGCAGGCTCGGTAAGCGACTGGAACTCGGCCACCATCGCGTCCCGGGCCTTCTTGGCCGTGCCGCCGTGCAGGTACAGCACCGGGCAGCCGAGCCGGGCGGTCAGGTACGGCTGCAGCACCCGGCCGAACTCCGCGTACTGGGTGAAGCAGAGCGCCTTGTCCCCGGCCGCGACGATCTCGTCGCAGATCTCCTCCAGCCGGGCCAGCTTGCCCGACCGGCCGGGCAGCCGCGACCCATCGCCGAGCAGGTGCGCGGGATGGTTGCAGACCTGCTTGAGCTTGGCCATGGTGGCCAGCACCAGGCCGCGGCGCTCGATGTCCTGCTCGGCCGACTCGATCCGGGCCAGCATGTCGGCCACCGTGGCCTGATACAGCGACGCCTGCTCGGGGGTGAGGTTGCACCACACCTTCATCTCGATCTTGTCCGGCAGGTCGGAGATGATCGACCGGTCGGTCTTCACCCGGCGCAGGATGAACGGCCCGGTCAGCCGCTTCAGCCGGTCCGCCGCGTCCTCGTCGCCGTGCCGCTCCACCGGCACCGCGAAGCTGGTGCGGAACTTCTCAGCCGGCCCGAGCAGGCCCGGGCTGGTGAACTCCATGATCGACCACAGCTCGCCGAGCCGGTTCTCCACCGGGGTGCCGGTCAGCGCGATCCGGGACGCGGCGGGCAGGCTGCGCACCGCGCGCGCCTGCCGGGTACCCGCGTTCTTGATGTTCTGCGCCTCGTCGCAGACCACCCGCTGCCAGCGCACCGTGGCCAGCTCGTCGCGGTCCCGGGCCGCGATCGCATACGTGGTGATGACCAGGTCAGCCGTGCCCACCGCGTCGCGCAACTCCGCCCCGGACAGCCGGTCCGACCCATGGTGCACATGCACCACCAGCTCCGGCGTAAACCGCTCGGCTTCCTTTTGCCAGTTGCCGACCACCGACATTGGGGATATCAGCAGCGTAGGGCCGGTCTTTCTGCCCAGGTCCCGCTCGTGGGCGAGGAGCGACAGCGTGGTTGGGGATTTACCAGTGCCCATGTCATCCGCCAAGATCCCGCCCAGGCCGAGGCTGCTCAGGAACGACAGCCAGGCCAGCCCACGCTCCTGGTACGGGCGGAGCTTGCCCTGGAACGAGACGGGGGTGGCCAGCGGAGTCAGGCTGCGCTCGGTCTGGCCGGAAAGCAGGTCGCCGAGCCAGCCGTCGGCGTCGACCGAGGTGACGGGGAGGTCCTCGTCCGGGCCGCGCAGGCCGGCCAGCAGGACGTCGGCGGCGGGCAGCTCACCGGAACGGTCGCTCTCCAGGAACTTCAGCGCGGCCTTGAGGTTGCGTTCGTCCAGTTCCACCCACTGGCCGCGGATCCGGACCAGCGGGATCTTCAGCCGGGCCAGCTCGGCCAGCTCACCCAGGTCCAGCGTGGTGTCGCCCACGGCCAGGTCGTAGCGGAACTGGACCAGGTCGTGCAGGCCGAACCCGGCCGCGCTGACCGAACCGTCCGCCCCGGTGCCGGTGCTGCTCCGGGTCCGCGAGGTGAGCTTGAGGCCGAGCCGGGCCTTGCGGGCCCAGTCCGGCAGCAGCACACCGAAGCCCGCCCCGGCCAGCATCGGGCCGGTCTCGGTCAGGAAGCGGAACGCCCCGGCCGTGTCCAGCTCGACGCCGTCCGGGGCGGGCGCGCGCAGCGCGGTGTCCAGCTCACCGAACAGCCGGGTGGCCGAGCCCAGCCCGGCCAGCAGTTCCTCCTCGGGGTGCGTGATGCCGCCCGGCGACCAGCCGCCGGTGCCGGCCCAGACGTCGTCCGCCGCCAGCATCAGGCTGGGATCCTCGGTGGACTGCAAGGCGAACTCGACCCGCCACGGCGCGCCCGCCGGATCCTGGCCGTCCATCGGGTCCTGACGGTCCGCCGGATCCTGGCCGCCGGCCGGAACAGCCTCCGCGGCCGGTTCGGCCGGCGGCTCGACCAGCCGGAAGCAGGTGCGCACCG
>DATCUG010000181.1:0-2658 GCA_036567525.1 Streptosporangiaceae bacterium
GCTCATCGCCGGCGACCTGACCGCGCAGTCCGGCACGGTCACGGTCAGCGGTGGGCTGGGCGTGATGCGCCAGTTCGTGGGGAGTGTGCGCGGGGACGGGACGACGGTACGGGACCTGCTGCTGTCGGTGGCCGCGCCCCGGGTCCGGGAGTCGGCGGCCCGGCTGGCCGCCGCCGAGCAGGTCATGGCCACCCGGGACGACGAGCGGGCCCAGCTCCGCTACGCCGCCGCCCTGGCCGACTGGGGTGACGCCGGCGGGTACGACGCCGAGGTGCTGTGGGACGCCTGCTGTGTCGCCGCGCTCGGCATCAGCTACGACCGGTGCCGGGACCGGGATGTGGGCACGCTGTCCGGCGGCGAGCAGAAACGGCTGGTGCTGGAGGCGCTGCTCCGCGGCCCGGCCGAGGTGCTGCTACTCGACGAGCCGGACAACTACCTGGACGTGCCGGGCAAGCAGTGGCTGGAGCAGCAGCTCAGCCAGACCCGGAAGACCGTGCTGATGGTCAGCCACGACCGGGAACTGCTGGCCAACACGGCCGGGCGGATCATCACCGTCGAGGACGGCAACGTGTGGGTGCACGGCGGCGGGTTCACCAGTTACCCGCAAGCCCGCCGGGACCGGATCGACCGGCTGGACGAGTTGCGCCGCCGCTGGGACGAGCAGCACGAACGGCTGAAAGTGCTGGTACGCACCCTGCGGCAGAAGGCCTCGTACAACGACGGCATGGCGTCGCGGTATCAGGCGGCGCTGACCAGGCTCCGGCGTTATGAAGAAGCGGGCCCGCCCGAGCTGGCGCCGCGGGAGCAGAACGTGCGGATGCGGCTACGGGGAGGGCGCACCGGAAAGCGCGCGGTGATCTGCGAGAACCTGGAGCTGACCGGCCTCATGCGCCCGTTCAGCCTGGAGGTCTGGTACGGCGACCGGGTAGCCGTGCTGGGCTCCAACGGGTCGGGGAAGTCGTCGTTCCTGCAGCTGCTGGGCGGCGCGGAGGTGCCGCACCAGGGCGTGGCCCGGCTCGGTGCCCGGGTGGTGCCCGGGCTGTTCGCGCAGACCCACACAAGGCCCGACCTGGCCGACCGGTGCCCGGCGGAGATCCTGGTCACCGAGCACGCGCTGCAGCGCAACGAGGCCATGGCCGCGCTGGCCCGGTACGAGCTGCAGTTCTGTGCGGAGCAGCCGTTCGCCACCATGTCCGGCGGGCAGCAGGCCCGGCTGCAGATCCTGCTGCTGGAACTGGCCGGCGTCACCCTGCTGCTGCTCGATGAGCCGACCGACAACCTGGACCTGGCCAGCGCCGAGGCGCTGCAGCAGGGCCTGGAGTCCTACCAGGGCACGGTGCTGGCCGTCACCCACGACCGGTGGTTCGCCAAGTCGTTCGACCGGTTCCTGGTGTTCGGGTCGGACGGTGAGGTCTATGAGGCGGACAGCCCGGTGTGGGACGAGACGCGGGTGGCCCGGCCCCGGTGACTCGCGGGGCCGGACGGCGGTCACCGGAGCGCTGCTAGGCTGCATGGTGCGCAGGGAGCCCGGCCGACCCTTCCCGGGCCTGGCTCCGGGATAGCCGAGGTGAAGGGGTCCGCACCGTGAAGAAGCTGCTTCTGCTCGCCCTCGTGGGGCTTGGCGTTTTCGCCCTGTGGCGGAAGGTCCAGGCGGACCGCGCCGAGCTCGACCTGTGGACCGAGGCGACTACCAGCGACGACTAGGCGAGGACCGGTCCGGGCCGAGCCCGGCCCGCAGACGGGGGTTCCAGTGGGCAGCGCGACACCGGTCACGCTGCTGTGCTGCGGGCTGCTCGGGGTGGCCGTCGATGACGGCGGCATCCTGGAGCGGGCGTTCGCCGAGGCCTTCGCCACCCAGGGCATCGTCCCCGGCACCGCCGCCTACGCCCGGAGCATGGTGCACGTCCACCAGACCCGCGGCCAGCCCGCCGTCGACGTGTTCCGCGCGCTGTTCCCGGATGCGCCCGGGCGGGCCGAAGCTGCCACCCTGGCCTTCGACCGGTCCTACCGGCTGGCCGTGGACCGGTCCGGGCTGTCCCCGATGCCCGGCGCGGCCGAAGCCGTTCCGCAGATCCGCGCCGCCGGTATCCGGGTCTGCCTGCTCACCGGCCTGTCCCGCAGCCTGCTCGGCCTGGTGCTGGACACGCTCGGCTGGTGGCGGGCCGTTGACCTGGTGCTCTGCCCGGAAGACACGCCGCGCGGCTACCCGTGGCCCGACGCCATGCTGTCCGCCATGCTCCGGCTCGGCGTGACCGATGTCCGCGAGACGGCCTACGCGGGCGGCACCGAGAGCGGCATTCTGTGCGGCAGGCGGGCCGGCGCGTCGATCGTGGCGGGCATCCTGACCGGCGGGCACACCCGGGACCGGCTGCAGCGCGCCGGGGCCACGCACCTGCTGGGCAGCATCGGGGAACTGCCTGGTGTGCTGCCCGGGGTGACCGGTGACGAGCCAGTGATCGACCCGGCCAAGCTGCCCGGGATGGTTCCGCCGCCTACGGCAGCGCCGCTGATCCCACCCCCCTGAACAGGTACCCTTGTAGCGCCGTCGCGGGGCTATAGCTCAGCTGGAAGAGCACCTGCTTTGCAAGCAGGGGGTCAGGGGTTCGAGTCCCCTTAGCTCCACAGGTCAGAATCGAATTCGAACAGCCGGGTCCGACA
>DATCUG010000182.1:0-7924 GCA_036567525.1 Streptosporangiaceae bacterium
CTACACCGACCTGGACCCGGGGGAGACGGCCGAACTGGCCGGGCACACCAAGAAGGCGATGACCGCGCTGCGGGCCGCGTCCGGCGCGCAGGGCTTCAACATCGGGATGAACATGGGCTCGGTGGCCGGCGCGGGCATCGCCGCGCACCTGCACCAGCACGTGGTGCCGCGGTGGGGCGGCGACACCAACTTCATGCCGGTGGTCGGGCGCACCCGCGTCCTGCCCCAGCTGCTAAGGGACACCCGGAAACTCATCGCCGACGCCTGGGTGGGTTAAGGCCAGCCACACCGCGCCGGGGAGGCGAGGCCCGCCGCAGGCGGGTGCTCGCGACCCCGGCGTTCGGCGCGAAGCGGCGATCGGGGGGTCCAGGGGGGTCGTCCCCCCGGACTGGTCAGTCGTCGGACTTGGCCATTTTGTCGGCTAGGTGGGAGGGGAGGGGCTCGTAGCGCAGGTAGCTGCGGCTGAAGGAGCCGGTGCCGTGCGACATGGAGCGCAGGTCGATCGCGTACCGGGTGATCTCCAGCTGGGGCACCTCGGCCTTGACCAGGGTCCGCCCGCCGGCCACCGGCTCGGTGCCCAGCACCCGGCCGCGCCGGGACGACAGGTCGGACATGACCGCGCCCACGTACTCGTCGGCGACCAGGATGGACAGCTCGTCCACCGGCTCCAGCAGCAGCACCTTGGCCTTGTCCGCGGCGTCCCGCAGGGCCAGCTTGCCCGCCTTCTGGAAGGCCATGTCGGAGGAGTCCACCGAGTGCGCCTTGCCGTCGAACAGGGTGACCCGGACGTCCACCATCGGGTAGCCGGCCAGCACGCCCTGTTCCAGCTGGGCCCGCACGCCCTTCTCCACCGATGGGATGAACTGGCGTGGCACCACGCCGCCGACCACCTTGTCCACGAACTCGAAGCCATCGCCCGACGGCATCGGCTCGATCTCGATGTGGCACACGCCGTACTCGCCGTGGCCGCCGGTCTGCTTCACGTTCCGGCCCATGCCCTGCGCCTTGCCGGCCACCGTCTCGCGCAGCGGGACGCGCAGCGCCATCGTCTCCACGCCCACCCCGTAGCGCGAGGAGAGCCGGTCCAGCAGCAGGTCGGAGTGGGCTTCGCCCATGCACCACAGCACCAGCTGGCGGGTCTCCGAGTTGTTCTCCATGCGCAGCGTCGGGTCCTCGGCCACCAGCCGGCTGATGGCCTGGGACATCTTGTCCTCGTCCGCCTTGGACTTGGCCGTGATGGCCACCGGGAGCAGCGGGTCGGGCATCGACCAGGACTCCATCAGCAGCGGGCGGTCCTTGTCAGACAGGGTGTCCCCGGTCTCCGCGCTGCCCAGCTTGGCGACGGCGCAGATGTCCCCGGCCGCGCACTGAGCTACCGGCCGCTGCTGCTTGCCCAGCGGTGAGGTAAGTGCCCCGATCCGCTCGTCGCTGTCGTGGTCGGCGTGGCCGCGCTCGGCCATGCCGTGCCCGGACACGTGCACCGTAGCGTCTGGCCGCAGCGTCCCGGAGAACACCCGGACCAGGCTGATCCGGCCCACATAGGGGTCGGACGTCGTCTTGATCACCTCGGCCAGCAGCGGGCCCTTCGGGTCGCTGCTCAGCCCGGGCACCGGCTTCCCGTCCAGCGTGGTCACCCCGGGCATCGGGTGCTCGCTGGGCGCCGGGAAGGCCTGGGTCATCACCTCGAGCAGCTCGGCGAAGCCGACGCCGCCCTCGAAGCTGGACGCGGCCAGCACCGGGTAGAAGCTGCCCCGGGCCACCGCCTTCTCCAGGTCCTCGATGAGCACCTTGGGGTCGATGTCCTCGCCGGACAGGTACCGGTCCATCAGGGTCTCATCCTCGGATTCCTGGATGATTCCCTCGATCAGCGCGCCGCGCAGCTCTTCGGTCCGGCCGGCGTAGGCCGGATCCGGGTCCCGCTCGGTCCGGCTGCCGCCCGAGTAGTCGAAGAACTTGCCGGTGAGCAGGCCGATCAGGCCGCGGACCTGGCCCGGGCCGTCGGTGACCGGCAGGTACAGCGGCGCGACCGAGTCGCCGAACGCGTCCTGGCAGGCGCGCAGCGCCTCATCGAAGTCGGCCCGCTGGTGGTCCAGCTTGGTGATGACCACGGCCCGCGGCATGCCGACCCGGGCGCACTCCTCCCACAGCATCTGAGTCAGGCCGTCCACCCCGTCGGTGGCCGGCACGGTGAACAGCGCGGCGTCGGCCGCCCGCAGCCCGGCCCGCAGGTCCCCGGTGAAGTCCGCGTACCCGGGCGTGTCGAGCAGGTTGACCTTGACCCCGGCGTGCAGAACCGGTGCCAGCGTGAGGTTCACCGAGCGCTGCTGGCGGACCTCAACCTCGTCGAAGTCACTGACCGTGCTCCCGTCCTCGACCCGGCCGGCCCGCTGGATCGCACCGGTATAGGCGAGGAGTGCCTCGACCAGCGTGGTCTTACCTGACCCTGAGTGGCCGACCAGCGCGACATTCCGCACGCTGTCGGGCTGGCCGGCCGCTGCTGTCCCGCCAGCGGGTGCCGGTCCCTTCTTGTCGGGCATGAGCCTCGCCTCCAACGACTCTGTTTCGGCTACCTCACAACCAGCCTTTACCTCCCGGCCACCCGATCACAAGCCCTGAGACGGAATCATCCGAGCTGTCCCGTCGCCAGTAGGATCGGACGGCCATGCTGAACGCGCTGAGACCTCTGTTCGCCAAGCTGCTCACACCGCTTGGCCATGCGCTGGCCCGTACGCCCGTCACGCCCAATATGGTCACCCTGGTCGGCACGCTGGGCGTGGCGGTGGGCGCGCTGTGGCTGTTCCCGACCGGCCACCTGTTCGCGGGCACGCTGGTCTGCTGGGGCTTCGCCATGTTCGACATGCTGGACGGCCTGCTGGCCCGGGTGAAGGGGTCATCCGGGCCGTGGGGCGCGTTCCTGGACTCGACCCTGGACCGGATCGGCGACGCCGCTGTATTTAGTGGCCTGGCCATCTGGCTGGCCAGGAGCGGCGGGCATCAGTGGGGGCTGGCCGGTGTTGCTCTTTACTGTCTGGTAGCGGGCAACATGGTGTCGTACGCGCGGGCCCGGGCCGAAGGCCTCGGGGTGAAGGCCGACGTGGGCATCGCGGAACGCTCGGAGCGGCTGCTGGTCGCGCTGGTCGCGGCCGGGCTGGCCGGGCTGGGTGTGCCGTTCGTGCTGGCCATCGGGCTGTGGGCGGTCGCGCTGGGCAGCACCATCACGTTCGGGCAGCGGGTATGGGTGGTGCGCAAGGCAGTCGGGCCTGGCACCGCCGCAACGGGGGCTGAACAGGAAAGGGAGCGCGGGTGACCTCGGTTAAGGACCGGCTCGGGTCGGTTGGGTACGCGCTCGGCTGGAAGCTGGTCTGCCGGCTGCCGGAATCGTGGGCCTGGGCGGGGTTCCGGTTCTTCGCGGACGTCGCCTGGCGGCGGCAGGGCCCGCGGGTGATGACGCTGGAAGGCAACCTGCGCCGGGTGCTCGGCCCGGCCGCGACCGGCAAGCAGCTGCGCGCGCTGTCCCGGCAGACGCTGCGGTCCTACGCGCGGTACTGGCTGGAGGCGTTCCGGCTGCCGGTCATCCCGATGGACCGGATCATGGCCGGGATGCACGTCAGCGGCGAGGAGAAGCTGCAGGACACGATCAAGGCCGGCCGTGGGGCGATCGTCGCGCTGCCGCACATGGGCAACTACGAACAGGCCGGTTACTGGATCATCAACCGGGGGATAGGCGCGTTCACCACGGTGGCCGAGCGGCTGAAGCCGGAGTCGCTGTTCAACCGGTTTGTGGCGTTCCGTGAGGGTCTGGGGATGGAAGTGCTGCCCGCCACCGGCGGGGTCAGCCGGTTCGGCGTGCTGGCCCAGCGGCTACGGGCCGGCCGCCTGGTCTGCCTGGTCTCCGACCGGGACGTGACCGGCGGGGGTATCGAGGTGGAATTCTTCGGCGAGAAGGCGCGGATGATGGGCGGGCCGGCGGCGCTGGCGGTGCAGACTGGCGCCGCCCTGCTGCCGGTGACGCTGTGGTTCGAGGAAGCGGGCTGGGGCGCGCAGATCCACGACGAGATCCCGGTGCCGGCCGAGGGCACCAGGCGGGAGAAGATCGCCGCGATGAGCCAGCAGCTGGCTGAGGTGTACGAGGCGGGCATCCGGGCTCATCCGCAGGACTGGCACATGCTGCAGCCGGTATTCACCGCCGACCTGGACCCGGACCGGCTGGCCAGGGCCGAGGCCCAGGCGCCAGTGAACGGCCCAGTGCCGTGAGGATCGGCATCGTCTGCCCGTACACCTGGGACGTGCCCGGTGGCGTGCAGCAGCACATCCGGGACCTGGCCGAGGCGCTGATCGGGCTGGGTCACGAGGTCTCGGTGATCTCGCCGGCCGACGACGACACACCGCTGCCGGACTACGTGGTGCCGGCCGGCCGGGCCGTCCCGGTGCCGTACAACGGCTCGGTGGCCCGGCTGGCGTTCGGCTTCCTGTCCGCGAGCCGGGTGCGCCGCTGGGTCAAGGAGGGCGGCTTCGACGTGCTGCACGTGCATGAGCCGGCCGCGCCCAGCCTGTCCCTGCTGGCCTGCTGGGTGGCGGATGGGCCGATCGTGGCCACCGTGCACACCGCGACCCCGCGGTCGCGGGTGATGCACGCCGCCTACCCGGCGCTGCAGACCGCGCTGGAGAAGATCACCGGGCGGATCGCGGTGTCCGAGGCGGCCCGCACCACACTGGTCGAGCACATGGGCGGCGACGCGGTGCTCATCCCCAACGGGGTGACGGTCAGCCGGTACGAGAAGGCCAGCCCGCTGCCCGGCTGGCCCGG
The DNA here is from genome assembly GCA_036567525.1 of Streptosporangiaceae bacterium. Lineage (GTDB taxonomy): Bacteria > Actinomycetota > Actinomycetes > Streptosporangiales > Streptosporangiaceae > RYN-230. Next base: position 4,808 of record DATCUG010000182.1, read on the forward strand.
CGACGGCGGCGCGCTCGGCTTCCTGGGCCGGATGGACGAGCCGCGCAAGGGCCTGGACGTGCTGCTCCGCGCGTTCACCGAGCTGGCCGGCCAGCGGCCCGGGCTGCGCCTGCTCATCGCCGGGCCCGGCGACGTGGCCGACGTGCTGGCCAAGGTGCCGGAGCCGCTGCGGCCCCGGGTCATCCTGCTCGGCCAGGTCAGCGAGGAGGACAAGGCCCGGGTGTACCACTCGGTGGACGTGTTCTGCGCGCCGAACACCGGCGGCGAGAGCTTCGGCATCGTGCTGGCCGAGGCAATGGCCGCGGGCGCGCCCATCGTGGCCAGCGACCTGGACGCGTTCCGCCAGGTGCTGCGGGGCGGGAAGGCAGGCGAGCTGTTCGAGACCGGCGACCCGGCCGCGCTGGCCGCGGCGGCCGGGCGGCTGCTCGACGACCCGGCCCGGCGGGCCAGCCTGTCCGCGGCCGCGGCCGACGCGGTGCGGGTGTACGACTGGCCGGTGGTCGCCCGCGACGTGGTCAAGGTGTACGAGGCCGTGGTGGCAGCCAGCGGCCAGGTCGGGGTCGTGCGGTGACGCCATGCTGATCGATGTCATCCTGATCGCGGTCGCGGCCGTGCTGGTCGGCGTGTACGTGTCCTGGCGGGCCGGCCGGCTCGACCGGCTGCACAAGCGGACCGAGACGGCCCGGGCCGCGCTGGACGCCGCGCTGGTCCGGCGCAGCTCGGTGGCCCAGGAACTGGCCGCTTGCGGGGTGCTCGACCCGGCCACCAGCCTGCTGCTGGCCGGCGCCGCGCACGATGCCCGGGCGGCCGGCCAGCCGGACGAGCTGGCCGAAAGCGACCTGACCCGGGCGCTGCGCGCCGTGCTCAGCCAGCCCGGTTTCCGCGACTCGCTGGCCGGCCGGGGCAGCGCGGACGAGCTGCTGGCCGAGCTGGAAGCGGCCGCGCACCAGGTGTTCCTGGCCCGCAAGTTCTACAACGACCTGGTCGCGGCCACGCTGGCCGCCCGGCGGCGGCGCCTGGTCCGGGTGCTCGGGCTGGCCGGCGGGGCGGCGCTGCCCGGGTTCTTCGAGATGGACGATTCCCTGGTGGTCGCGGACGGCGCCGGGCGCGGGTCTGACATGCCGCATTTGACCAGCTGAAGTGGACCTACCATGGATGCTGGAGAGTCCGGCAGAATTGAACCGTCAGTCAGTCCCAACCATGTGAGGTTTCCCGTGTCAAGCAGTACCCCGTCCAGTCCTGTGGACTCCGCCCCGCACACCGGCACCGCGCGGGTCAAGCGCGGCATGGCCGACATGCTCAAGGGCGGCGTGATCATGGACGTGGTGACGCCGGACCAGGCCAAGATCGCCGAAGACGCGGGCGCGGTCGCGGTGATGGCGCTGGAACGGGTGCCGGCCGACATCCGGGCCGAGGGCGGGGTGGCCCGGATGAGCGACCCGGACATGATCGACGAGATCATCCGCGCGGTGTCCATCCCGGTCATGGCCAAGTGCCGGATCGGGCACTTCGCCGAGGCCCAGGTGCTGCAGGCCATCGGGGTGGACTACGTCGACGAGTCCGAGGTGCTCACCCCGGCCGACGAGGCCCACCACGTGGACAAGTGGCAGTTCACGGTGCCGTTCGTGTGCGGCGCGACCAGCCTGGCCGAGGCGCTCCGGCGGCTGGCCGAGGGCGCCGCGATGATCCGGTCCAAGGGCGAGGCCGGCACCGGCAACGTGGTGGAGGCGACCCGGCACATGCGGCAGATCTCGGCCGACATCCGGCGCCTGACCACGCTGCGCGAGGAAGAGCTGTACGCCACGGCCAAGGAGCTGCAGGCCCCCTACGAGCTGGTCGCCGAGGTGGCCCGGCTGGGCAAGCTCCCGGTGGTGCTGTTCACCGCGGGTGGCATCGCCACCCCGGCCGACGCGGCCATGATGATGCAGCTCGGCGCGGAAGGGGTGTTCGTCGGCTCCGGCATCTTCAAGTCCGGCGACCCGGCCCAGCGCGCCGCCGCCATCGTCAAGGCGACCACGTTCCACGACGATCCCGATGTCGTGGCCAAGGTGTCCCGCGGGCTGGGCGAGGCCATGGTCGGCATCAACACCGACACGCTGCCGCCCGCCGAGCGCTACGCCGGCCGCGGCTGGTGAGCTGACCGGGCCATGTTCGAGCGGTTCACCGACCAGGGCCGCCGGGTCGTGGTGCAGGCGCAGGACGAGGCCCGGAAGCTGAACCACAACTACATCGGCACCGAGCACCTGCTGCTCGGCATCCTCCGCGAAGGCGAGGGGGCGGCGGCCGTGGCGCTGGCCGCGCTCGGGGTCGGCCTGGAACCGGCCCGCCAGCAGGTGGCGCAGATCGTCGGCCGGGGCCAGCAGGCGCCGTCCGGGCACGTCCCGTTCACCCCGCGGGCCAAGAAGGTGCTCGAGCTGTCGCTGCGCGAGGCCATGGAGCTGGGGCACGAGACGATCCGCCCGGAGCACATCCTGCTCGGGATGCTCACCGAGGGGCACGGGGTAGCCGTCGAGGTGCTGCGCATCCTGGGCACCGAGCCGGACCGGGTCCGGGCCCGGGTGATCGAGCTGATACCCGAAGCCAGCGACGAGCCCACCGAGCACGTGCGGCCGGTTCGCATCGTCGGCACGCCCGCGCAGCTCGGGGAGGTGCTGGACCGGCTGGATGCCATCGACCAGCGGCTGGCCGCGATCGAGCGGCGGCTCGGTCTGGGCGAGCGGCCGGGCCAGGCCGAATCCGGGTGACCCCGCGCGCCGTGGGAAGAGCAGCACCGGGTGCTGGCGTTATGTAGGAACTACCGCAGCCCGTTCAGGAGGGGAACCATGCCAGAAGCCGCCCCCGTGGTCGGCGTGCTGGCGCTGCAGGGCGACGTGGCCGAGCACACCCGCGCGCTCCGGCTGGCGGGCGCCCGCCCGGTCACCGTGCGCCGCCCGGACGAGCTGGACGCGGTGGACGGCCTGGTCATCCCGGGCGGGGAGTCCACCACGATCTGGAAGCTCGCGGTGATCTTCGAGCTGATGGAGCCGCTGCGCAAGCGGATCAGCGGCGGGCTGCCGGTGTTCGGCTCGTGCGCAGGCATGATCATGCTGGCCGACCGGCTGCTGGACGGCATCGGCG
>DATCUG010000183.1:0-11269 GCA_036567525.1 Streptosporangiaceae bacterium
CACGTACTGGCCGAGGAAGTCGAACGGGCCGACGGTGTCCGCCCGGCGCGCCTGCGCGTAGGGCACCCGGCGCACCCCGCGGAGCCGGCCGGCCAGCAGCTCGTTGGCCCGGTCCTGGATCACCGAGGTGATCTGCGACCCGGCCGGGCCGCCGTCCGGCGGCGGGTTGTGCGAGGGGGTGATCACGATCCCGTCGGCCTGGGCCTCGCCGCGGTCGCGGTCCGCGTTGTGCATCAGGATGGCCAGCGACAGCGCGGGCGTCGGGGTGTACCCGTCCCGGCTGTCCATCAGCACGGTCACCTGGTTGGCCGCGAGCACCTCGAGCGCGGTGACGAAGGCCGGCTCGGACAGCGCGTGCGTGTCCCGGCCCAGGTACAGCGGCCCGGTAATGCCCGCCCCGGCCCGGTAGTCGCAGATGGCCTGGGTGGTGGCGGCGATGTGGTCGTCGTTGAACGAGCAGCGCAGCGCCGAGCCGCGGTGGCCCGAGGTGCCGAACGCAACCCGCTGCTCCGGCACCCCGGGATCCGGGTGCTCCGCGTAGTAGGCCGTGACCAGCTTGGCCACATCCACCAGGTCAGCCTCGGTGGCCGGCTGGCCGGCCCGGTCGTTTACCGGCAACATGAGCTCCTGTCCCCGCGGCATGGCCACGGAGGGGCGTTAGGCATGAAGGTCTTGGTCTTTACTGCCCGCGTTTCCGCGGTCAAGTCTTCCGGTATTCCAGCCCAGCCGCCATGGGTGGCGCGCCCACAATGCGTGGCGGGCTGCGATGATGGGGCGGTGAGCAATGACGCACCGCCGCCAACGACCCGGCGGGCCCGGCTGTGGGCCGCGGCCGGGGTCCGCGGCATCCCGCTGCGGGCCATCCTGGCCACGGTGGCCGTCGTGGTCGTGGTCTTCCTGCTGGGCAAGGTCGTCTACCGGCTCAAGGACGTCATCCTGCTGATCCTGGTGGCGGCGTTCATCGCGGTGATCCTGAATCCGCTGGTGGTGGCGCTGCAGCGGTGGAAGATCAAGCGGCGCGGCTGGGCGGTCGCGGTGGTCACGCTGTGGGCCGTGCTGGTCTTCATCGGCCTGTCGGTGGCCTTCGGTGTCCCGCTGGCCAACGCGATCGCCCACCTGGCCGCGAAACTGCCCGGCTATGTCGATGCGGCGCAGCACGGCCGTGGGTGGATCGGGCACCTGGTCCGGCACTACCACATCCAGACCTGGGTGCAGAAGAACACGCCCAAGCTGGTCAGCTTCGGTGAGGGGCTGACCAAGCCCGCGCTGAGCCTGGGCAAGGCCGGCGTGGCGCTGCTGCTCGAGCTGTTCACCATCTTCATCTTGACGCTGCTCCTGCTGCTCGAGGGCCCCAAGATGCGCACGTGGCTGCTGGCGAACATGAGTGCGCGCCGGTCGGAGCGGTACGGCCGGATCGCGCACGAGGTGAACCGGTCGGTGACCGGCTACATGCTGGGCAACTTCCTCACCTCGATCATCGCCGGGGTGGTCGTGTTCGTCACGCTGCTGATCGTCGGGGTGCCGTTCCCATTCCTGTGGGCGCTGTGGGTAGCCCTGGTCGACTTCCTGCCGATGATCGGCGGGGCGCTGGCCGGCATCCCGACCGTGCTGTTCGCGGTGGGCCACTCGCTGACCGCCGGGATCGTCACCCTGGTCGTGTTCCTGATCTACACGCAGATCGAGAACCACATCCTCAACCCGGTCATCATGAGCCGCACGGTGAAGGTCAACCCGCTGCTGGTGCTGCTGGCCATCCTCATCGGCGCGTCCATCGGCGACTGGATCGCCGGCACGTTCGGCGCGTTCGTGGCCGCGCTGCTGGCCATCCCGGCGGCCGGTGCGCTGCAGGTGGTCTCGCGTGAGCTGTGGACGACCACCGCGACCCCGCAGCCGGTGTCGCCGGAAGAGGCACGGCTGGCCGAACACGAGGAGCTGACCGAGGAGCCGGAGGAGGCCGGGGCTGGTCAGGTGCCCGGGCCGGCCAGCAGCCGGTAGCGCACCTCGTACACCGGGCCGCCCAGGTCGAGCAGCTTCCGGGTGCCGTCCGGGTGGAACCCGGCGGCGGCGTAGAACCGGCGGGCCTGCTGGTTGGCTTCCAGCACCCACAGCGTGATGTCGCGGTGGTCCGCTTCGGTCAGCGCGCGGACCGCGTGCGCCATCAGCAGCCGGCCCGCGCCGCGGCCCCACCACTCCGGCAGCACGTAGATGGCGTAGATCTCGCCCTGCCCGGGGCCGGGCCGGTCGGCGTCCCGGCAGCGGCCGCCGGCCACCCAGCCGACGATCGCGCCGCCCTGCACGGCCACGCTCTGCACCAGGACGGATGGCGGATCGGCCGCGGCCTGCTCGATCATGTGCCGGCGGCGGCGCTCGCCGTCCACCCGCATCCGGTTCAGGTAGTCATCGGGGAGAATGCCCCGGTACGCCGCCTGCCAGCCGGCCACCCGCAGCCGCTCAACCTCTTCCGCATCGTCCAGTGTGATGGCCCGGATGCTGGGTGCGGTCACGGCACTATTGTGCGCCTCCCCGCGCCCAGCGGGGTCTCCGACCGGACTGACGAGCGAGGAACGAGTGAGGAAGGGAGGTCGCCGCGCCGAAGGGGGCGCGCCGCCGACCTGGACTGAGGAGGGAGAGAGCGAGGAACGAGCGAGCGACCGACGAGGGAAGCTCGGCGGATTAGGCGCCCCCGGAGGCGCAATCAAAACACCGTGTAGCCGCCGTCGATGACCAGGATCGAGCCGGTCATGAACGACGAGGCCGGGCTGGCCAGGAACACCACGCTGGGCGCGATCTCGGCGGGCAGCGCGTAGCGCTGCTGCGGGGCGTCCTCGATCCAGTGCCGCCGGAACTCCGGCCGGTCCACCGGGGCCATCTCCGTCTTCACGTAGCCGGGCGCGATCGCGTTGACCCGGATGCCCAGCCCGGCCCATTCCGCGGCCAGCGACTTGGTCAGCTGGTGCACGGCCGCCTTGGACGCGTTGTAGGCGGGCTGCCACTGCGGCCGGTTGACGATCAGTGCCGAGATCGAGCCCACGTTGACGATCGACCCGCCGCCGGACCGCGCCATGTGCCGGCCGCCGGCCCGGCTGCACTGCCACAGCGCGCGCACGTTCAGGTCGAAGACTCCGGCCCACTCGTCGTCGGTGACGTCCCAGGACGGCTTGTGGATGCACACCCCGGCGTTGTTGACCAGGATGTCCAGCCCGCCCAGGACGCGGGCGGCCTGGTCGGTGAGCGCGGCCGCGTCCTCGGTGATGTCGCCGTTGAGGGCGGACACGGCCAGGCCCTGGCCGCGCAGGTCGGCGACCGCGGCCGCGTTCCGGTCCCGGTCCCGGGCCACGATGACCACCTCGGCGCCCGCCTCGGCCAGGGCGGCCGCGAAGGCCTTGCCCAGCCCCTGGTTACCGCCGGTGACCAGGGCCTTCTTGCCGGTCAGCACGAAGCTGTCCAGTACCGTCACGATTCCTCCGCGGGTGCCGTGCTGCAGGACGGGTGATACAGATTAATTCCGTCCGGCTCAGCATCCGCTGGGCCGGCCACTGCTGCAACGGGAGCCGCACATGGGCGAGCCTGCCCAGGCCAGACCGGTCGTCGCCGTCCTCGGCGGCGGTTACGCCGGGGTCAACGTGGCCAAGTCCCTGGACGACGTGGCCGAGGTGCTGCTCATCGAGCCCAAAGAGGCGTTCGTGCACAACGTGGCTTCGCTCCGGGCGCTGGTCGCGCCGTCCTGGCTGCCCCGGGTCTACCTGCCCTACGCCGGGCTGCTCAGCCACGGCCGGGTGATCCGGGACCGGGCGGCCAAGGTGGACGCCGGCCGGGTCGAGCTCGCCTCCGGCCAGGCCATCCAGGCCGACTACGTCGTGCTGGCCACCGGCTCCGCCTACCCGTTCCCGGCCAAAAGCGACGTGGACAGCACGGCCGCCGCGCACGACAAGGTGCTGGCCGCGCACGCGGCGCTGGCCGCCGCGGGGCGGGTACTTCTGCTCGGCGCGGGTCCCGTCGGTATCGAGCTGGCCGGCGAGATCTCCGCGATCTGGCCCGATAAGCACATAACGATGGTTGACCCGGCCGGTGACATCCTGGGCGCGCGGTTCCGCCCCGAGCTCAAGGCGGAGATCCGCCGCCAGCTCGCCGCGCTCGGTATCCAGGTCCTGCTCGGCGCCCGGCTGGCTATGGACCCGCCGGGGGAGCCGGGTGAGCTGGGCACGTTCACCGTGCGCACCGAGTCGGGCGCGGAGCTGACCGCGGACATCTGGTTCCGCTGCTACGGCGTGCGGCCGGTCAGCGACTACCTGGCGGGCAGCCTGGCCGGGGCCCGGCAGCCGGACGGCCGGGTCGCGGTCGCGCCGTCGCTGCAGGTGGTGGGGCAGGGCCGGGTGTTCGCGCTGGGCGACGTGGCCACCGCCGATCACCCGATGGCGGGCGCGGCCGGCCGGCAGGCCGCGATCGTGGCGGGCAATATCCGGGCGTTCATCACCGGTCAGGGTGCGCTGGCCGAATACGAGCCGCCGCCGCCCGGGATCATCGTGCCGATCGGCCCGGCGGGCGGGGCCGGGCAGCGCGGCGGGCAGGACGAGTTGCTGCCCGCCGAGGTGGTGGCCGAGCTCAAAGGCCGGGACATGATGGTGGACCGGTACATCGAGCTGCTGGGCGTCCCGGTCAGCGGCACGTCGGTCAGCGCTGACGGCACCCCCGGGTAGTGTCCTGGCCCATGAACCAGCCCGCTGGGCAGTATCAATCTGTTTCGCTGGCGCGCTGCGACTGGGCCGAGAGCTCGGACGCGATGCGGGCCTACCACGACACCGAGTGGGGCGTCCCGTCCCACGACGACCGCTACCTGTTCGAGATGCTGCTGCTGGAAGGCGCCCAGGCCGGGCTGTCCTGGGCCACCATCCTGAACAAGCGGGACAACTACCGGCGCGCGCTGGACGGCTTCGACCCGGAGCTGATCGCGGGCTACGGCGCGGCCAAGCTGACCAGCCTGATGGCCGATCCGGGCATCGTGCGGAACCGGCTCAAGGTGGCGGGCACGGTCAGGAACGCGCAGGCTTTCCTGGCCACCCAGCAGCAGCACGGGTCGTTCGCCAGCTACCTGTGGTCCTGGGTGGACGGCACGCCGGTGCGCAACCGGCCCCGGTCGGTCGCTGACCTGCCCACCCGCACCCCGCTGTCTGATCAGCTCAGCAAGGACCTCAAGCGGCGCGGGTTCACGTTCGTCGGATCTACCATCCTGTACAGCTACCTGCAGGCGGTCGGGGTGGTCAACGACCACCTGATCTGCTGCCCGGCGGGTGAGCCGGCCGGAGACTAGGCGCGGCGTTGCCTGGGCCGGCCACCTCGATCTGGCATGATGGGAACTGATGAGCACACCCCGCTTTCCTGTTACTGTCACCCAGCTTCCGGTTCTGCGTTGCCAGATCTGCAAGCGCACCATCGCGCACCGGCCCGGCCAGGCGTCCGCCGTGCTGACCGAGCACTACCGGCGCGTGCACCCCGAGTCGCTAGCGGCGGCCGCCGAGCGTTCCGGCTGAGTCCCGGCCGGACCGGGCCACGCCTTACTGGCACCGGAGTGGTGCTGCGACAATGCGATCATGCGTAGCATCCGTGACCGGCTGGGGCCGCGCGGCTCGATCCTGAGCATCGGGTCGACTGGTTCCATCCTGTCCATTGGCTCGGCAGGCTCGATCCTGTCGATCGGCTCGGCCGGTTCCGTGCTGTCGGTCGGTTCGGCAGGCTCGGCGCTGTCGGTCGGCTCGGTGGCGTCGGCGGCGTCACTGTTCTCGGTTGGCTCGGTGCTGAGTTCGCATTCGGTGCTGTCCGGGCTGTCCCGGCGGGCCATCCTGGCCTGGCGGAATCAGCCGCGGAATGAGGCGCGGAATTAGCAGCGCGGCGGCTGAGGTTAGCGCTGGCATGTCAGCTGTCGTCGTGGCGACCGCGTTCGGCGGTCCCGAGGTGCTGTCCGTGGTGGACCAGCCGGCCGGTGAGCCGGGACCGGGCGAGGCCCGGATCCAGGTCCGCGCGGCCGGGGTGAACCCGGTCGACTGGAAGTCCTACAGCGGCCAGATGGGGGCCGACCCGGCCCGGCTGCCGATGCGGCTGGGCGCGGAAGCGGCCGGTGTGGTCACCGCGGCCGGCCCGGACGCGGCCGGCCCGGCCGGGCCGGTCCGGGTGGGCGACGAAGTGATCGCGTTCCGGGTGCCCGGCGCGTACGCGGCCGACCTGGTCGCCCCGGCGGGCGCCCTGGTGCCCAAGCCGGCCGGGCTGCCCTGGGCTGAGGCCAGCGGGCTGATGCTCACCGGGGTGACCGCCTGGCACACGCTGGCCGCGACCGGAGTGCACCAGGGCGACACCGTGCTGATGCACGGCGCGGCCGGCGGCGTCGGCCTGACCGCCATCCAGCTCGCGGTGGGCCGGGGCGCGACCGTGATCGCCACGGCCAGCCCGGCCCGGCATGACGCGCTGCGCGAGCTGGGCGCGATCCCGGTGGCCTACGGCGACGGCCTGGCGGGCCGGGTCCACGCGGCCGCGCCCGGCGGCGTGGACGTGGCGCTGGACCTGGTCGGCACCGACGAGGCGCTGGACGTCTCGCTCGACCTGGTCGCGGACCGGGCCCGGATCGCCACCATCGTGGTCACCGCGCGGTCCCGGGAAGCCGGGATCAAGCTGCTCGGCGGCGCCCCGGGCGCGGACCCGGGCACCGAGCTGCGGGCCGCGGCCCGGCTCGACCTGGCGGCGCTGGCTGGTGACGGCACGCTGCGGGTGTTCGTGGCCCGCAGCTACCCGCTCAGCCAGGTGGCCGACGCGCACCGGGAAAGCATGGCCGGCCACGCTCCCGGCAAGCTCATCCTCATCCCGTAGCGCGGTGCGCCCGGGTCTCTACCTCCCGAGAGAATACTCTGGGAGTATACTCTCGGATTGTGAGTGTTCCGCTGACGCTGCTTGGCTTGCTCGAACGGGGGCCAAGCCACGGATACGACCTGAAACGCGACTACGACGCGTACTTCGGCCGGGGCAGGCCGCTGCGCTACAGCCAGGTGTACGCGACCCTGTCCCGGCTGGCCAGGGACGGCAAGACGGTGGCCGGACCGGTCGAGCAGGAGGCCGGGCCGGAACGCCGGCGGTACGTCATCACCGAGGCGGGCATGGCCGATGTGCAGCGGTGGCTGGCCGAGCCGGCCGCGCCGGAGCCGGACCTGCAGAGCGAGCTGTTCGCCAAGGTGGTGCTGGCGCTGATGCTGGGCCGGCCGGCCGGCCGCTATCTGGATATCCAGCGGGCGGCCCACCTGCAGCGGATGCGTGAGCTCACCGGCCTCAAGCGGGACGGGGATCCGCTCGGCGCCCTGCTGGCCCAGCACATCATCTACCGGCTGGAGGCTGACCTGCGATGGATCGACCACACCGCGGCCCGGCTGGACATGCTGATGCGGGCGGTAAGCCGGTGACCGCGGACCTCCCCGCCGTCCTGGCCACCCCCGGAACCACGGCCATCATCGAGGCGCGGGACCTGGTGAAGTCGTTCGGCGAGACGCCGGCGCTGCGCGGCGCCTCGCTATCCGTCCGGCCGGGCGAGATCGTCGCGGTCATGGGGCCGAGTGGCTCGGGCAAGTCCACCCTGCTGCACTGCCTGGCCGGCATCCTGGTGCCGGACCAGGGCCAGGTCTGGTTCGGCGGGCAGCGGCTGGATTCGCTGGGTGATGACCGGCGCAGCGCGCTGCGCCGGGACCGGTTCGGGTTCGTGTTCCAGTCCAGTCAGCTGGTTCCCGAGCTGACCGCGGAAGAGAACGTCGCCCTGCCGCTGCTGCTGTCCGGCACCCGCCGCGGCCCGGCCCGGTCGGCGGCCAGGAGGTGGTTCGGCCTGCTCGGCCTGGACGGGCTCGAGCAGCGCAGGTCGGGGGAGCTGTCCGGTGGTCAGGCCCAGCGTGTCGCGCTGGCCCGCGGGCTGGTCGCCGGGCCGGAGGTGCTGTTCGCCGACGAGCCGACCGGATCGCTCGACTCGGTGTCCGGGGAGCTGGTGCTGGACCTGCTCACCGCGGCCGTCCGTGAGCACGGCACCACCGTCGTTCTGGTCACCCATGACGCCCAGGTCGCCGCGTACGCCGACCGCGAGGTCATCGTCAGGGACGGCCAGGTCGGCACGCTGACCGGGGTCCAGCCATGATCCTCCTCGGCCTGCGGCTGGTGGTCAGCGGCGGCCGCGAGGCGATCACCCGGCTGGCCGTGCTGGCCGTCGCGGTCGGGGTCGGCGTCGGCCTGCTGCTGACCGCGGTGGCCGCGACCAGCGCGGTCACCACCTGGAACAGCCGTCACGCATGGTTCTGGACCGGCACCGCGTCCGTGCCGCCGGGCCCGGCCCGGGCGGGCACCGCCCCGCTGTGGTGGCACCCCAGCGGGGACACCTTCGGCGACCAGACGATCAGCCGGTTCGATGTGGCCGCCACCGGCGGCTCGGCACCGGTGCCACCGGGCCTCCCCGATGACCCGCGACCGGGTCAGTACTACGCCTCGCCCGCGCTCGCCGCGCTGCTGGGCGGCACCCCGGCGGACGAGCTGGCCGGCCGTTACCCGGGCCACCTGGCCGGGCTGATCGGCGACGCTGGGCTGCCGTCGCCGGACTCACTGGTCATCATCATTGGGCACACCCCGGCGCAACTAGCGCACACCCCGGGCAGCGTGCCGGTGACATCGATCCCCCGGGAGATGCCTGCCAGCCCCTCGGGCCTGGGCAACCCCAGGGGACTGAACTACACCCCGCCGGATCCGGGCGGCGCGGATAACACCATCAACTTCATCCTGCTCGTGGTGGCGCTGGCCATCCTGACCCCGGTGCTGATCTTCATCGCCACCGCGACCCGGCTCTCGGCCGCCCGCCGCGAGCAGCGGTTCGCGGCGATGCGCCTGGTCGGAGCGACCCGCAGGCAGGTCTCCTGGCTCGCCGCCACCGAATCGGTGGTGGCCGGGGTCCTGGGGGTGGCGGCCGGGTTCGGGGTCTTCCTGCTGCTGCGTATCCCGGTCGCGGGCATCCCGTTCATCGGCCAGCCGTTCTTCCCCGCCGAGCTGTCGCTCAGCCTGCCGGGCATCCTCGCGATCGCGATTGGCGTGCCGGTGGCCGCCGCCGTGGCGGCGCTGCTCGCGCTGCGCCGGGTGCGGATTTCCCCGCTGGGCGTGACCCGCCGGGTGACGCCGCCACCGCCGCGGGCCTGGCGGGTGCTGCCGCTGCTGGCCGGCCTGGCCGAGATCGGCTTCTTCACCGTGCACGGCCGCCCGGCGTCGGTGGGCGGGCAGGTCCTGGTGTTCGTGCCCAGCTTCCTGCTCATCATGCTCGGCCTGGTCATCGCGGGCCCGTGGCTCACCATGGCGGCCGCCCGGGTGATGGCCCGGCGGACCAGCCGTCCGGGCGGGCTGATCGCCGCCCGGCGCCTGGCCGACGACCCGAGGGCCGCCTTCCGCGCGGTCAGCGGCCTGGTGCTGGCCCTGTTCATCACCACCGTGGCGGTGCTGGGCATCACCACGTGGGACGCGCAGAATTTCGTCCGGTGGGGCAGTGCCGCTGAAGCGAAGGTGCTGACGGACCAGCTGGCGGGCGCGCTGCCGGGTACCGGGGCTCAGGACAGCCCGGGACCGGCCGCGCCCGCGGCGCCGCTCACGGCGCGGCTGCGTACGATTCCCGGCGTGCAGGGGGTCGTCGTGGTCCGCGCGGACCGGGGACTGTCCCTCTCGGCGGCCTTTCACCACCTCGGCGCCAATGACGGCAACACCGGCCGGGTTCCGGCGGGTGTGGTCTCCTGCGCGCAGCTCGCGGCCACTGCCGGGCTGGGCCGCTGCCCGGCCGGGGCGACAGCGGCGGCGTTCCCGGCCGACGGGTTCAACGGGCCCCTGTTCGGCGTGGACACCGCCGGGATCACCTGGCCGGCCGCGGACGTCCCGGCCGCGCGGCTGGACCGCCTCAGGGTGGACGCCATCGACGTCGCGACGAACGGCACCCGGCCAGCCGTCGAGCGGGCGAGGACCCTGCTGGAGAACGCACCCGCCTATCCCGCCACTGGCGCGCCGTCCACCATCACCGACGTGCTCACGCAGTCGAATGCCACCAACAGCGGCCTGCAGCAGCTCGCGAACACGGTGATCCTGGTCAGCCTGCCGATCGCCGGCTGCACGCTGGCCGCGGGCATCGCGGCCGGGCTGGCCGACCGCAAGCGGCCGTTCAGCCTGCTCCGGCTGACCGGCGCCCGGCTGGCCATGCTGCGCCGCGTCATCGCGCTGGAAAGCGCCGTCCCGCTGCTCGCCGCGGCGGCCGTCGCGGTCGGCACCGGGTTCGGCGTCACCGCGATGTACGCCGCCATCGAGCTGCAGTATCCGATGGTGCCGCCCGGTGCCGCGTACTACCTGCTCACCGCGGGCGGGATCGGGGCCGCCCTGGGCATCATCGCGGCCACCTTCCCGCTGCTGGCCCGGATGACCGGACCCGAGACCGCGCGAAACGAATGACCGGCTCCTCGGCCGCCGCGATCGCCGGCCGCGCCGCCCGGCACGGCCAGCAGCACCACCTCGGCGTCAGCCAGCGCAGCGGCGGCCGGCCGCACCGGAGCGCCGCCGGGGCCCGCACCGCTGCCGCCGCGCGAGCCGTACCCGACGTCGTGCCCGGCGGCACGCCACCGGCTGCCGAGCGTGCCACCAATGTTCCCGGTCCCGGTGACCGCGATCCGCGTCCCCGTTCACCCCCGGAACACGTACTCGGTAAACCACTCCCACGTGCTGGGCAGGCCGTCCTCACGGGCGATGGTGGGGGCGTAGCCGATCAGTTTCGCAGCCAGGTCGTAATTGGCGAAGTTGCGGTCCACCTCACCGCGCCGGGCCGGCTGGTACTCGATCGGGTGGTCCGGCCGCCCGGCCGCGGTCCGGCACAGCTCGGCCAGCTCCTGCGCGGTGGTCTCCACGCCAGAGGAGATGTGCAGCACGGTGCCACCAGGCAGGTCTAGTTCCAGGGCGGACTGCAGCGCGCTGGAGATGTCGTCCACGTGGATGTAGTCCCGGGACGATGAGCCGTCGCCGTAGATAACCAGCGGCTCGCCGCTGCGCAGCCGGTTGAAGAACGTGGTGATGGCCCCGCGCTTGCGGGCACTCCACGGGCCGTACACGTTGGCGAACCGCAGCGCCACCGTGCGCAGGTCATACGCCTTGGCGAACGCGTAGGCGTAGCCCTCGCCGGCCAGCTTGCTGGCGCCGTACGGGGAGATCGGCCTGGGCAGCGACCGCTCGTCTACCGGCGGGGTGG
>DATCUG010000184.1:0-6928 GCA_036567525.1 Streptosporangiaceae bacterium
GGGCCGGGTCAAGCGGCGGAGCGCGGTCAAGCGGCGGGGCCGGGTCAAGCGGCGGAGCGCGGTCAAGCGGCGGGGTGGGTCGAGCGGTAGTTCGGGGGCTAGGTGTTAGCGCGGTGAGTTATGCCCCACCGGCGGGGCCAATCTCACCGCGCTAACACGGTGGCGAGCTGGTCTATGAGGAGCCAGGGGTTGACGGTTGGCTCGCGGGCCAGGCGGCGCAACCAGTCGCCAGCGGCCCGGCCGTCGCCGGCGGCCAGCAGTGCGGTGTACTCGCGGGCGAGCCGCTGGTGGCGGGCCAGCGTGACCGGGTCACAGCGGGCCGGGAACGGCACCGGCCTGGGCGCGGGCTCGGCCGCTGCCCGGAAGTCGGCCCGGCCGTCGGCCAGGTAGAGCGGGGACACGTCGAGCACGTCGGCCAGGGCGAGGATGTGGTCGGCGCTGCGCAGTGGGCGCTGCCCGTTCTCGATCATCGATATGAACGCGGGCGAGACGCAGGCCAGGCCAGCCAGGGCGACCTGAGACAGGCCGCGCCGCAGCCGCAGCGTGCGCAACCGCACCCCGGCGTCATCCCGGCCCGGATCAACCGCTTTCATCGGCCGGGGCCAGCGCGGCGCGCAACTCGGCCAGATCCGGGGTGACCACGGTGTGCGGGCCTGGGCCGGGCTGGCGGCGTACGGCGACGTATCGCTTCCCGTCGGCGACCGCCTCGGTATCGATTGCGTAGCTGGGGAAGTCCGCCCGCAGGCCGGACAGCGCGTCGTCCATAGCTGAATCGTGCCGGCCGCTGCACGGGAGCAGAAAAGGGTGCACTATGGAGCAGTGAGAGCAATACAGAGCAGCGAGAGCAATGAGCTGGCGAATCGGCTGCTGGCCGGGCGGCTGCGGTGCGGGCTGAGCAAGCGTGAGCTGGCCCGCCGGATCGCGGAGCAGGTCGAGGTCCAATGCCCGGCTGTCGAGACGCTGCTGTCCTACGTAAAACGCTGGGAATCGGGGAAGTCTGGAATTAGCGAGCGCTATCGGCTCGCCTACGCGGCGGCTCTCGGCGTGGACCCGGCCGGTCTGTTCGGCCCGGGCGAACAGGCCGACGGCGATTGGAACGACATGGAACGACGGCGACTCTTACAGGCCACCCTTGGGCTCAGCGCGCTGGCGGTGACCGCGCCTTTAACCGCTCTGACCGATCTTGTACGAGATAGCGATCCCCGCAATGTGGCCGATTGGCACGTCGCGGTCACCGACCACCTGCACGCACTGCGTACCCGGCCGCCGGCGCAGGCCCGCGACGATCTGGCGCTCGACTTGCTGCGACTGCGGCACCAGATGGGCCAGCCTGGGGCGGACCGCAAAGAGCTACAGCGCATCCTCGCCTCGCTTGCCGTCATCTACGGCGGCATGCTGACCCGGCTCGGAGAGCACGGACCAGCGCTGCGCTGGTGGCGGACAGCTGCTCATGCCGCGGACGACTCAGGTGATCTGGACTTGCGGCTCCTGGTCCGTTCCGACGCCGCCGGATACGGCCTGTACGGGCAACGCGATCCGGCTACAGTCCTGCGGTTGATCGATGAGGTTGAGCGCATCGGTGCCGGTTCTCGGTCGATGTGGGCTACCGATATCAAGGGCACGCGCGCCAAGGCGCTGGCACTCCTCGGCCGCCACCAGGAAGCAAGGGCAGCGGTCCGGGCTCTCCAGTCAGCCGCCCCAGCTGGCACCCCTGACTGCCCCATCCCAACCCACTGGCTCCCGGACCAGGTCGATTTCGCAGAGAGCTGGGTGCTGTCAGCAGCCGGAGATGAGCAGCGCGCAGGGGAGGCCCGCGAACGAGTGCTGGCCTACACCTTCGACTACCAGTACACCGCCAATGTCAGCCTGCACGGCGCGCTGTGCACGGTCGTCAAGGGGGGCACCGCCGAGGGCATGAACCGGGCGGCTGAGATCCTCGACGCGATGCCACCCAGGTACCGCAGTCAGATGATCACCGAGATGGGGAAACACGTGCTCGCGGTGGTACCGGTCGAGGACCGGGAACTGCCTGCGGTCCGGGAGTTCCAGGAAGTCCTGTCGGCCACGGCACCGGTCCGGGCGGTGTCCAACTGAAAAGCGTTTCTGGGGGAGCGGGGGGCGTGGTTACGCTGGCAGCGTGCTGCCGACGGACCATCTGCTTGCTTTCGCGTTGCTCGCCTTCCTGCTGATCATCGCCCCGGGACCGAACGTGCTGTTCGTGATCAGCCGCTCGCTGATGCTCGGCCGGGCGGCCGGGGTGGGCACCGCGGTAGGTGGTCAGATCGGTGTCTTCCTGCAGGTGGCCGCGGTCGCGTTCGGCATCGGGGCGCTGGTCGAACGGTCGGTCGCCGTGTTCACCGTGATCAAGCTGGTCGGCGCGGCGTACCTGATCTTCCTGGGCGTGCAGGCGTGGCGGCACCGTGGCTCGCTGCGCGCCGCATTGGACACTCCCATCGAGCCGAGGAGCCTGGCCCGGATCCTCTGGGACGGCGCCCTGGTCGGGGCGAGCAATCCCAAGGCGATCGTGTTCTTCGCCGCCGTGCTGCCGCAGTTCGTGAACCGGTCCGCCGGGCATGTCCCGGTGCAGATGCTGCTGCTCGGCGCGGTGTTCATCACGATAGCGGTGGTGTGCGACAGTTCCTGGGCGCTGGCCGCCGGGACGGCCCGGGCGTGGTTTACCCGGTCGCCGCGCCGGCTCGCGCTGGTCGGCGGCACCGGCGGCCTGGTCATGATCGGCATCGGCGCCAGCCTGGCCCTGACCGGGCGCAAAGACTGACTGGCAGGGGCGGCTGAGCGGGCATTTCACCCGGGTCTAGCGTGGTTTTACCGTCGCCTGCCGGGGATGGCCTGCCCATCCCGGGTAGGGGGCCAAGGTACGCAACCGCGACCAGCCGCACCGGGAGCAGCAGAGATGAGCAGTGGTTTCTACGGCCCGGAGGACTTCGGGTCCAGCCCGTTCGACGACTTCCTGGCCCGCATCTACGGCACTGGCGGCCCGGGCCGGGCGGTGCGCCGGGTGGACATCACCCGGCTGATGAGCGCACCGGCCCGCGAGCTGCTCGGCGCGGCAGCCAGCCATGCGGCCGAGCGGGGCGGCCGGGACCTGGACACCGAGCAGCTGCTGTGGGCGGCGGCCAGCATGGAACCGACCCGCACCCTGCTGTCCCGGGCCGGCGCCGACCCGGACACGCTGGTCCGCGACATCGAGAGCCAGGAGGCGCAGGCCACCCCGAGCGGCGAGCCACCGCAGCTCACCCCGGGGGCCAAGCGGGCGCTGCTGGACGCGCACCAGATCTCCCGCGCGGTCGGCTCCACCTACATCGGGCCGGAGCACATCCTGTTCGCACTGTCCGCCAACCCGGAGTCCGGCGCGGGCCGGATCCTTGGCGGGGCCCGGGTCACCCCGGAGACGCTGCAGCAGGCGCTGACCGGCCAGGGCCCGCCGGGCGCGGGTGGGCCGGGTGGCCGGTCGGCCACGCCGACGCTGGACCAGTTCGGCCGTGACCTGACCGCCATGGCCCGCGAGGGCAAGGTCGACCCGGTCATCGGCCGGGACGACGAGATCGAGCAGACCATCGAGGTGCTGTCCCGCCGCGGCAAGAACAACCCGGTGCTGATCGGCGAGGCCGGGGTGGGCAAGACCGCGATCGTCGAAGGCATCGCGCAGCGCGTCGTGGACGACGACGTGCCGCAGACGCTGACCGGCAAGCGGGTGGTGCAGCTCGAACTGTCCGGCGTGGTGGCCGGCACCCGCTACCGGGGCGACTTCGAGGAACGGGTCAAGCGGATCATCGATGAGATCCGCGAGCACGGCGATGAGCTGATCATCTTCATCGATGAGCTGCACACCCTGGTCGGGGCGGGTGGCAGCAGCGAGGGCGGGATGGACGCGGGCAACATGCTCAAGCCCGCGCTGGCCCGTGGTGAGCTGCACGTGATCGGGGCCACCACGCTGGATGAGTACCGCAAGAACATCGAGAAGGACGCGGCGCTGGCCCGGCGATTCCAGCCGATCCTGGTGCCGGAGCCGACCCCGGACGACGCGATCACCATCCTGCGCGGGCTGCGCGACCGGTACGAGGCGCACCACCAGGTCCGCTACACGGACGAGGCGCTGGTCGCCGCGGTCGAGCTGTCCGACCGGTACGTCTCCGACCGGTACCTGCCGGACAAGGCCATCGACCTCATCGACCAGGCCGGCGCCCGGGTCCGGCTGCGCACCAAGACGCCGGGCCGGGACGTGCGCGACCTGGAACGCCAGGTCGAGGAGCTGCTCCGGGACAAGGACCAGGCGGTGGCCAGCGAGCAGTACGAGCTGGCCTCCCAGCTGCGCGACCAGATCAGCCAGGTCCGCGGGCAGATCGAGCAGCTTGGCGGCGACCAGAGCAGCGTGCCCGAGGTCACCGTCAACGACATCGCCCAGGTGGTGTCGCGGGCCACCGGGGTGCCGGTGACCCAGCTCACCGAGGAGGAGAAGGACCGGCTGCTGCGGCTGGAACAGCAACTGCACGAGCGGGTCGTCGGCCAGGACGAGGCGGTCAGCGCGGTGGCCGAGGCGGTCCGCCGGTCCCGGGCCGGGCTCGGCGACCCGGACCGGCCGGTGGGCAGCTTCCTGTTCCTCGGCCCCACCGGGGTGGGCAAGACCGAGCTGGCCCGGGCGCTGGCCGAGACGCTGTTCGGCGCGGACAGCCGGATGATCCGGCTGGACATGAGCGAGTTCCAGGAACGGCACACGGTGAGCCGCCTGGTCGGCGCGCCACCCGGCTACGTCGGTTACGAGGAGGCAGGCCAGCTCACCGAGGCGGTGCGGCGGCGGCCCTACTCGGTCGTGCTGCTCGACGAGATCGAGAAGGCCCACCCGGACGTGTTCAACATCCTGCTGCAGATCCTGGACGACGGGCGGCTCACCGACGGCCAGGGCCGCACCGTCGACTTCAAGAACACCGTGCTCATCATGACCAGCAACCTGGGCTCGGACCTGATCACCCGGCGGGCCGGCACGCTCGGCTTCACCGGCAGCGCGGCCAGCTCCGGCACCGGGCCGCAGGACGGCCTGCAAGACCAGCTCATGCGGCGGCTGCGCGAATCGTTCCGCCCCGAGTTCCTGAACCGGATCGACGAGATCATCGTGTTCCGCCAGCTGGACCAGACCGAACTGCGCCAGATCACCGGGCTGCTGCTGGAGGAGACCAGGCGCCGGCTGCACGCCCAGAACATCACCGTGGACTTCACCCAGGCGGCGGTGGACTGGGTGGCCGGCCGGGGGTTCCAGCCTGAGTTCGGTGCCCGGCCGATGCGCCGGGTCATCCAGCGGGACATCGACAACGAGCTGTCCCGGCTGCTGCTCGACGGGCAGATCATGCCGGGCCAGCGCGTCACCGTGGACGTCCGGGACGGGCAGCTGGCCTTCGACACCTCCGGCCAGCCGGCCGGGGCGGCCGCCCGTTAGGCACCCGGCCGGACTCTAGCGAAAGGCAGCGAACATGGAACAGCGCGGAAGCTCCAAGCACGGCCCCCGGGTGGACGAGCAGCTGGAGCAGGAAGACCAGCCGATCGTCCGGGCCGGCCAGCCAGCGCACACCGAGGAATGGCGGCAGAGCGAGCCGTTCGAGCAGGAATACCTGGAGGAGGAGCTGCCGCCCGGCCAGCAGCCAGGCACCCCGGCCGGCCTGAGCCCGGCCGACGTGGACCGCCGGTTCGACATCGCCCGCTGGCTCGAACCGCACAAGTTCCCAGCCGACCGGGGCACCATGCTCGGTTACCTCCGGGACACCGGGGCGCCGGACGAGGTCATCGACGCGATCAGCAGCCTGCCGGCCCGCCGGGAGTTCGCCAGCACGGCCGACGTGACCGGCGCGCTCGGGATCCCAACCGAGCACCGTTAGCCGGCTCGCCCGGCTAACCTCGGCAGGGGCGAGCGCACCTGCCTGGGCGCTGGCTGGGGGAGGCGAGATGGGACAGATGCTGGCCGCGAGGCTGCCCACGGTGGCCACGCTGAACGGGATGCCGCTGCCGCTGGTCGGCCGGGCCCGGATATACGCCTGCGGCATCACCCCGTACGACGTCACCCACCTGGGCCACGCGGCCACCTTCATCTGGGTGGACACGCTGGCCCGGGTGCTGCACGAGGCGGGCACCGAGGTGATCGTGTGCCGGAACGTGACTGACGTGGACGACGTGCTGCTCGGCGCGGCCAGCCGGGCCGGGGCCCCGTTCGGCGAGTTCGCCGCCATCCAGCAGTTCTACTTCGACCAGGACATGGCCGCGCTCGGCGTCCGGGCGCCGACCCTGCAGCCCCGGGCGCACGCCTACATCGGGCAGGTGATCGCGCTGGCCGCCGGGCTGCTCGCCCGGGACGCCGCCTACCAGCGGGACGGCTACGTGTACTTCCGCGGCGCGGCCATCGCCGACCGGGCCGGGCTGGCCCGGTCCGACGCGCTCCGGCTGGCCGCCGAGTTTGGTGACCGCCCGGACGACGCGCGCAAGGACGACCCGTTCGACGTGGCCGTCTGGCAGGCGTCCACCGGCGACGAGCCGGCCTGGCAGAGCCCGTGGGGCCCGGGCCGCCCGGGCTGGCACGCCGAGTGCGCGGCCATGGCGGTGTATTCGTTCGGCCCGGCGGTGGATGTCCTGGCTGGCGGGGCTGACCTGCGCTTCCCGCATCACGCCTACCAGGCCGCGATGGCCGAGACGCTGACCGCGGTGACCCCGTTTGCCCGCGCCCGGCTCAGCGCCGGGGTGGTCCGGGTGGCCGGGGCGAAGATGGCGAAGTCGGCCGGCAACCTAGTCCTCATCAGCTCGCTGCTGGCCGAGTACCCGGCCGGTAGCGTTCGGCTGCTAATCCTGGACCGGAGGTGGGACGAGAGCTGGGACTACGACCGGACCGGGCTGGATGGGGCCGCGGCGCGGCTGGAGCGGCTGCAGGCCG
>DATCUG010000185.1:0-4505 GCA_036567525.1 Streptosporangiaceae bacterium
CGGCCACCCAGACGCGGCCGGCCACCCAGGCGCCGTCGGCCACCCAGACGCGGCCGGCCAGCCGGGCGCGGACACAGCGCGCCGGGCCCGGGCCGCGGGCGGATGTGGCCGTGCTGACCGATGGTTACCCGGCTGAGTTACCGGCCGAACTGATGGCCAGCGGGGTGCCGCACCTGGCGGTGTCGGCCCGGGAAGCGATCGGCGTGGTGGGCCCGCTGGTGGTGCCCGGCCAGTCGGCCTGCCTGGGCTGCGTGGAGCTGGCCCGCACCGACCGCGATCCGGCCTGGCCGTTCATCCTGGCCCAGGTGACCGGGCAGGCGGCCCAGCCCGTGGCCTGCGCGGCCACGCTGGCCACCGCGGTCGCGGCGCAGGCGGTCAGCCAGGTGCTGAGCTGCCTCGACCTGGCCCAGCCACCGGTGGCAGTGACCAACGCCACGCTGGAACTAGTATCGCCCGGCTGGCAGTGGCGACGGCGTAGCTGGCCACGGCACGGACAGTGCCGCTGTAGCACGCGGTTGGCGACCTGACCGAGAATGAATGAGTGAGCGACCTACCTCGACGAGCCGTGACCCGGACCGCAAAACTGGCTACCCTCCCCGCCGGCCTGATGGGCCGGACCGCCCTTGGCTTGGGCAAGCGCATCGGCGGCAAGCCCGCTGAGAAAGTCGCCGCCGAGATCCAGCAGCGCACCGCGGAGCAGATCTTCCGCGTGCTGGGCGAGCTCAAAGGCGGCGCGATGAAACTGGGCCAGGCGCTGTCCATCTTCGAGGCCGCGCTGCCGCCTGAAATCGCCGGACCGTACCGGGCCACCCTGACCAAGCTGCAGGAATCCGCCCCGCCACTGCCCGCCCGGACCGTACACGAGGTGCTGGCCGGCGATCTCGGCCCTGGCTGGCGGGACACGTTCCGCGAGTTCGAGGACCAGCCCAAGGCGGCCGCGTCCATCGGGCAGGTGCACCGCGCGATATGGCGGGATGGCCGCCAGGTGGCTGTGAAGATCCAGTACCCGGGGGCGGGACGGGCGCTGCTCAGCGACTTCAACCAGATCAGCCGGGCCGGGCGGCTGTTCGGCGTGCTGATGCCCGGGCTCGAGGTCAAACCGCTGCTGGATGAGCTGCGGGCCCGGATCGCGGAGGAGATCGACTACCAGTTGGAGGCCACGTCCCAGCAGGCCTTCGCGACCGCCTACGCCGGCGACCCGGACATCTACGTGCCGCAGGTCGTCCAGGCCACCGACCATGTGATCATCACCGAGTGGATGGATGGCACGCCGCTGTCCCGGATCATCGAGGACGGCAGCCAGGAGGAACGGAACCGGGCCGGGATACTCTTCACCCGGTTCCTGTTCTCCGGCCCGGCACGCGCCGGGCTGCTCCATGCTGACCCGCATCCGGGCAACTTCCGGATGCTGGCCGACGGCCGGCTGGGGGTGCTCGACTTCGGCGCGGTGGACCGGCTGCCCGATGGCCTGCCGCCGTTCATCGGCAAACTGCTCCGGCTCATCCATGAGGACGGCGACATCCGGGAGGCCGAAGACGAGCTGCGGGCCCAGGGTTTCGTCCGCCCGGGCATCGAGGTCGACCCGGACGCGCTGTACGCCTTCCTGGCCCCGCTGGCCGAGCCGTCCCGGCTGGACACGTTCAAGTTCAGCCGGGAATGGCTGCGCTCCGAAGCGGTCCGGGTCACCGACCCGCGCTCATCCAACCTGAGCCGGCGGCTCAACCTGCCGCCGTCCTACGTGCTGATTCACCGGGTGTCCACCGAGGGCATCGGCGTGCTCTGCCAGCTCGGGTCGGAAGGGCCATTCCGGGCCGAGCTGATCCGCTGGATGCCGGGCTACGCCACGGACGGACCGGCCGCAGGCCGGCCCGGGCCGGACGGCACCGGCCCCCGCGGCACTGGCCCCCGCGGCACTGGGCTGGACGGCACCGGACTAGACGGGCCGGCCGGGGCGGGCGTGCTGGATCCGGGCCCGGAGGACCGGAATGCCCAGCCCGGGGATCTGGCGCCCCGCTGAAGCGCGACGCGGGGGCGGCCGGTACCGGCCGCCCCCGCTCCCCCGCTAGTTGGGTCAGGACACTTGCCGCAAACCGCGCAGTTGCCGCGCGGCGTGCTGCGCCCGCTCTAGCCGGCGGGCGGCCCGGTCAACCCGGCGAGCCGCCCGGCGCACCGCTCGCAGGTGCGCTACCTGACCATCACGGCGGGCTTCGGCCAGCAGTTCGCGTTGCCGCGCTGCTGGATAGTTGGTTGAGTACATCTCACTCCACCGCCCGTCTTCACTGACTGACTCGCTGGCTGACGACTGGGTCAGGCCGCCACGTCGTGCTTCCGGGGACGCCCGCGCGGCCTCTTCCGCGGCACGATCTGGCCGCGCAGGAAGAGTTCACCGCCCCACACGCCCCACGGCTCCCGGCGCTCCACGGCCCCGGACAGGCACGCCATCCGGGCGGCGCAACCGACACAGAGCGCCTTGGCCGTCTCCACGTCCTGCGGAGACTCGGCGAAGAACAGCTCTGGGTCGTCGGTGCAGGGCAATTCAGCACTGCGCGCCGCCGGCACCACAGTGGGAGTCACCCCGGCCGGCACGCTGTGTGGCTGGCCTGACCTCACGGATTCTGGTGCCGAGACTGCCTCGAACCCCGCCGTGCCCGCTGCTACGGCGGCGGTACCGGGCCCGTACATCGTCCAACCCCTCTCGTCCTGCTCTTACCGTCTCTCATGGGTCTGACAAAACGGCGGGCCCGACATGACTAAGGCCGCGGACCCGGTGCGGGTCCGCGGCCTTTGAGGGATCCAGGCCGGCCTTTTTAGACCGGATCCCAGGCTGGAAGCGAACCCGTTTGGCTGCCACCCGTGGCGGCAGCGCTCATCGCGTGGGTGTACGTCTTGACGGAGGTGCCCTGCTGGCCGATGCCGGGCTTGGCCTGGACAGACGTCTGGCCACGCCGCTGTGCGAGCCCACCGGCGATGACGCGCGGTCGCGCCGTCACGGGGAGCTCGGCCGGGCCGAGGAGAACCGGCACGCCCATCGGCAGGCAGGCACCTGGTGCGGCAGCAAAAGCCCCGGCCCACGGCATATCCGCGACCGGAACCGAGCGCATGTTGTTATTCACCAGGGACACCTCCCTTCCTATGGGGTCGTCAGCTCGCCCTGGAACATGTGAGCAGCCTATGGAACCCGGCCGGGGCAGGGCAACTTATTTTCTGGCCGCTACCGCAACTGCCGGATGAGTCCTTCCTGCACCACCGACACGACAAGCTCGCCCTGGTCAGTAAAGACTTGCCCGCGGGCAAGGCCACGGGCCCCCGCCGCGGCGGGTGATTCCTGGTCATAGAGCAGCCAGCGGTCGGCCCGGAACGGCCGGTGAAACCACATCGCGTGATCCAGGCTGGCCCCGCTGATCTGGCCGTCGGACCAGGAGATGCCCTGCCGGCGCAGCACCGTGTCGAGCAGGGTCAGGTCCGAGACGTAGGTCATCAGGCAGACGTGCAGCAGCGGATCGTCGGGCAGTTCGCCGTCGGCCCGCAGCCACACCAGGCTGTGCGCCGGGTCCAGGGCCAGGCCCGTCACGGCGCTGTCTGCCGTGAACACCGGCGGCCCCACGAACCGCAGGTCAATCGGGTTGCCCGTGAAGAACTCATCCCGGGCCGGCGTCAGCGACTCGGCCGGCGGCACCGCGGGCATCGGCGACCCGTGCGACAGCCCGGGTTCGTCGTGGTGGAACGACGCCGACAGGGTGAAGATCGTCTTGCCGTGCTGGATCGCGGATACCCGCCGGGTGGTGAAGGACCGGCCGTCACGCACCCGGTCGACCAGGTAGACGATGGGGACCGCGGGATCACCCGGGCGGATGAAGTACGCGTGCAGCGAGTGCACCGGCCGGTCGGCCGGCACGGTCCGGCCCGCCGCGACCAGCGCCTGCCCGGCCACCTGCCCGCCGAATACCCGCTGCCGCCAGTCGCTGGGGCTACGGCCGCGGAAGATATCCGCCTCGATCTGCTCTAGGTCGAACAGCTCGACCAGGCTGTCCAGGGCCTTGCTCACCGTCGCACCGTACCGGTCAGGCCAGTGCGGCCGCCCGGCGGGTGGACGACTGCAGCCCGGCCAGGAAACGGGATGGCTGCCGGGACCGGCGGCCGCCACCGGACCAGGCCAGCGGCCAGGACAGGAACAGCTGGTCCCGGGCCCTGGTCACGCCCACATACAGCAGCCGCCGCTCCTCCTCGATGGCCTCGTCGGTCTGCGCGTGCACGATGGGCAGGGTGCCCTCGGCCAGGCCAGCCAGGAAGACCACGTCCCATTCCAGGCCCTTGGCCGCATGCAGCGAGGCCAGCGTCACCCCGTGCATGGCCGGGGCGTGCTCGATCTGCGACCGGTGCGCCAGCTCGGCCGCGAAGCCGCGCAGCCCGCGGGCCACCCCGGCGGAATCAGCGGCGTCGGCGGGGGCGGGGATGGGGTTGAGGGTGCCCGCGTCGGTGAGGGTGGCCGCGTCGGCGGGGGTGGG
>DATCUG010000186.1:0-6771 GCA_036567525.1 Streptosporangiaceae bacterium
CGGTCATCGCCGACGCCGGGCTCGGCACCGCGGCCGGCCTGCGCGGGCACGGCTACGACCTGGTGCTGGCCCAGGGCATCCGGCTGGCCGGGCGGCTGGCCGAGATCCTGGTCGCCACCCCGCCCGGCATCGATCCGCTGCCACTCGACCCGGCCCTGACGAGCTGGCGGGAGCGGGCCGTCAGCGGCCGCATCGTGTCGGCCGATGGGTTCTGAGCTGCCGGTAGCTGCGCGCCGCTAGCTGCTACTCCGGGCTACTCCGGGCCGGCGGGCTCAGCGAGCTGATGGCTGTCCGCGGCGGTCAGCGTGCAGCCGTAGATCTTCTTCAGCTCCGCGATCACCTGCAGCGTGTCCGCGGAGAACGGCGGCCGCCCCTCGAACGCGTGCAGCACGACCCCTTCCAGCAGGTCGCCCAGTGACATGTCCAGGTACTCGGCCAGGCCCTTGAGCACCTTGAGCAGGCTGCGCTCCATCCGGACCCCGGTCTGCACCCGCTCCACCGCTATCATGCCACAAGGGTACCTAGGTACCGGCATTCGTGCTGAACAGCCGGGTCAGCGTGGCGGCCAGCTCGCTGATGTCCACCGGGCCGGACGTGTCCACCGCCAGCACCGGTCCGGCCCGTGGCGATCGGGGCGGGCTGCCCCACAGTTCCGCCCCGGTCCGGTCCCCGTCCAGGTGCCCGGCATGCCGCTGCCCGGCCCGGGCCTGATACCGCGCCCGGGCCACCTGCACCGGGACCGTGCAGATCACCTCCACGCACCGGCCCGGAAGCTGACGCACCAGCGGGTCGGCGTACTCGAACCAGGTGCTGTCCAGCACCGCGCCCGGGCAGCGCTGCGCGACCCGCAGCATGGCCAGCACCGCGGCCCGGCCCAGGCGGTGGGACTCCGCCACCGTCGGCGGGTAGCCCAGCCCGTCCATCAGCGCTTCCTTGATCTCGTCCTTGGCCAGCAGGGGCAGGCCGAGCTCGGCGGCGAGCGCCCGGGCCAGCGTGCTCTTGCCCGCCGCGGGCCAGCCCGCCACGAGCACGAACCAGCCCGGCCGCGGGCTAGCCGGCCTGATCATGGCGGTGCGCCCAGGCGGTTACGTCGCCGCCGCCGATGGCCGTCGCGAGCAGGTCAGGGAACGCGTCCGGAGTGCACGCGAACGCGGGCACGCCCAGCTCGGCCAGGGCCGCCGCGTTGTCCTTGTCATACCCGGGCGCCCCGTCGTCGGACAGCGCCAGCAGCACCACCGCCTGCACCCCGGCCGCCCTGAGCGCGGCCATCCGGGCCAGCATCTGCTCCTGGACCCCGCCTTCGTACAGGTCGGAGATGAGCACGAAGATCGTGTCCCGGGGCCGGGTGACGAGCGTCTGGCTGTACGCGATGGCCTGGTTGATGTCGGTGCCGCCGCCGAGCTGCACGCCGAACAGGATGTCCACCGGGTCGGACAGCTGCCCGGTCAGGTCGGTCACCGCCGTGTCGAACACGACCAGCGACGTCTTGAGCGCCCGGATCGAGGCCAGCACGGCGCCGAACACCGACGCGTACACCACCGAGGACGCCATCGAGCCGGACTGGTCGATGGCCAGCACCACGTCGCGGGCCACCGTCTGCTGGCGGCGCCCGTACCCGACCAGCCGCTCCGGGATCACGGTCCGGTGCTCCGGCAGGTAGCGGCTCAGGTTGGCGGCCACCGTGCGGTTCCAGTCGATGTCCCGCGGCTTGGGCCGCCGGGACCGCGCGGCCCGGTTCAGCGCCCCGGACACCGCGGCCCGGGTGCGGTTGGCGATGCGCTGCTCCACCTCGGCCACCACCCCGGCCACCACGTGCCGCGCGGTCGCCTTGGTCGTCTCCGGCATGACCTTGGTCAGGCTGAGCAGGGTGCCGATCAGGTGCACGTCCGGCTGGATCGACTCGAGCAGTTCCGGTTCGAGCAGCAGTTGCCGGAGGTTCAGCCGGTCGATCGCGTCCCGCTGCATGACCTGGACCACCGAGGCTGGGAAGTAGCTGCGGATGTCGCCCAGCCAGCGGGCCACCGATGGGGCCGACGCGCCAAGGCCAGCCGGCCGCGGGCCGCGCTGGCCCGGCGCGGGCGGCTGCCCCGGCCCGGGCCCGGTGTCGTACAACGCGGCCAGCGCGCCGTCGATGGCCTGGTCGGCCTGGCTCAGCCGGGTGCCGAGGCCGGGCCCGGCCGGGCCGCCCAGCAGCAGCCGCCAGCGGCGCAGCCGCTCGTCCTCGCCCACCCGGCCGGTCACCGGGCACCACCCAGGATGGCGGCCACCGTGCGCAGCGCGCCCGCGGCCCGGCCCGCGTCGACCGGTTCCGCCCGGCTGTCCCGGGCCGGCGCACCACCGGTCAGCTGCCGGACGGCCTGCCCGATGTTGGCCCGTTCCGCCGCGGCGAAATCGCCGAACGTGCGCCGCAGCAGCGCCAGCACCTCGGTGAAGTCCTGGTCACCCAGGCTGGCCAGCCAGTCGTCCAGGATGCTGAGCAGGTCACGGTCGTGCACCAGGAGCAGGCCGCTGCCGGACAGGAAGCCATCCGCCCAGGCCGCCTTGCTGGCCGCGGGTACCCCGACCGACAGGTGCGCGGCGAACCGCCGGGCTGATTCGTCCCGCGGCAGCACGCCCGCGTCGGTGAGCAGCCGGACCGCCCGGCCGACCAGCAGCCCGTGCACGTCGGGGCGGCTGGCCAGCCGGCCAAGCGCGGCCAGCCACTGGTCCCGGCTGCCGCGGCCCCGCTCGTCCTGGGCGTGCAGGCTCAGCGCGGCCTGCATCCCGTCCAGCGCGCCGCGCAGCCCGGCGGCCGCGTCGTCGGCCAGGCTGCTGACGGCGGCGGGCAGGCCGGCGCAGATCCGGGCGGTGAGCGCGGCCACCACCGCGGTGAGCGCGGCCGTATCGGTGCCGCGCACGTCGCCGTAGCGGATCGCGCGCACCAGCGCGGGCACCGCGGTCATCAGCCGGGCCACGTCCGCGTCCCGGGCCGCTTTCGCATCCAGCGCGCGCAGCACCGGCCCCAGCGCGTCCGGCAGATCAGCCAGCAGCACGCGCTCCACCGCCGCACTGACCTCGGCCACGTCCCCGGCCGTCTGCGCGGCATCGACGACCTTGGCGGTGGCGGCCGACGTCACCGTGGTGCCCCACGGAGCGGCGTCGATGACCGCCACCACCAGTTCCGGCCGCCAGCGCAGCGCCCACGTCTCGCGGAACGTCCCGGTCCGGCGGGCCTGATCCTCGGCGGCGCTGCCCCAGCCGATGCCGAGCACGGCCAGCCGGTGCAGCAGCACCGAGCGGGCCCGCCCGCCCGGGGTACGCAGGTCCAGGGTGAGCGCCTGCTCCTGCGGGTCCAGCCTCAGCTTGACCGCCCGGGCCTGGGCGCGCAGGTCCGCCTCCAGCGGGACGGCAGGCGCCGTGTCCGGCACCGCCCCGAGCAGTTCACCCACCACCAGATCGCGGGTGACGAACCCGGTCGCGTGCTGGTCACCCTCGCACAGCACGGCCTCGGTGGCCTCGCTCACCTCGGCCAGCCCGGCCAGCGGCCGGCCGCGCAGCGTGGCCAGGGCCTCCGCCAGCCGGGCCGCCTCGATCACGTGCGCAGAGGACACCGGCAGGTCGTGCGCGCGGAGCACGCCAGCCACCCGGGTCAGCCAGCGGATGACGGTGTGCTCGGACGTGGTGAACAGGTGCTGGTACCAGCCTGGCGAGGTGATCCCGGCGCCGTAGCCCGACGCGGCGGCCAGCCGGGAATGGGTCCACGGCACCCAGGCCAGGGCGGCTTTCCGTTTCGGCAGGCCACGCAGCACGGCTGCGTCGGCGGTGGCGGGCGGCAGTTTCCCGCCCAGGGCCGGCGCGTGCCACGCCCCGCACACCACGGCGACCGGCCCGTCCGGCCCGGCCCGGGCGGTGTCCCGCAGCGCGGCCCGCAGCACCTGGCGCATGTACGCCTCGCGGCGCTGCTCGTGCAGTTGCTCGTACGATTGCTCGCCGGGGCGGGCCGGTGTCGCGGCGCGGACCTGGGCCATGGCCTCGGTCAGCGCGGCGAACGGGGACTGCCCGTCCAGCCGGGACTCGATCAGGTCATCCCACCACCGTTCCGGGTCGTCATACCCGGCCGCGGCGGCCAGCGCGGCGACCGGGTCCTCCTGGATCTCGTCCCGCGGGTCACCCTGGCCACCCTGGCCACCCTGGCCATCCCGGCCGGCCAGCAGCACCGAGGCCGGCAGGTCGCAGAACCGGGCCGGCACCTGATGCCCGGCCGCCCACTGCAGGGCCTGCCACTCCGGCGAGAACTCCGCATACGGCCAGAACGCGGATACCCGCGGCGCGTCCGGCGCGTAGGCCAGCAGCGCCACCGGCGGGACCATGCCCGGGTCGGCGGCCAGCGCCAGCACCGGCGCCGCGTCGGCCGGCCCTTCGATCAGCACCATGGCCGGCCGCAGCCGGTCCAGTTCGGCCAGCACCGACCGGGCCGAGCCGGGTCCGTGATGCCGGATGCCGAGCACCGCCACCCGGTCACCCGGTGGTTGGCGGCCCGGTGCTAGCCGGCCCAGCGCTCCGGTCACCCGCCCGCCTCGCGGCAGGCCCGGTAGAAGTCGGCCCAGCCCGGCCGTTCCCGGACCACCGCTTCCAGGTACTCACCCCACACGCCGCGGTCGGTGACCGGGTCCTTGATGACCGTGCCGGCGATGCCCGCCGCCACGTCGGCCGGCCGGAGCACCCCGTCACCGAAATGCGCGGCCAGCGCGATGCCGTTGGTCACCACCGAGATGGCCTCGGCCGGTGACATGGTCCCGGTCGGGGATTTCAGCGTGGTCCGCCGGTCGGCGGTCATCCCGGAGCGCAGCTCGCGGAACACCGTCACCACCCGGCGGATCTCCTCCACCGCGGACGGCACCTCGGGCAGTTCCAGCGCCCGGCCGAGTTCCGCCACCCGCCGGGCGACGATGTCCACCTCCTCGTCCTCGCTGGCCGGCAGCGGCAGCACCACCGTGTTGAACCGGCGGCGCAGCGCCGAGGACAGCTCGTTGACGCCGCGGTCCCGGTCGTTGGCCGTGGCGATGACCGAAAACCCCTTGGCCGCCTGCACCTCGATACCCAGCTCCGGCACCGGCAGCGTCTTCTCGGACAGAATCGTGATCAGCGCGTCCTGCACGTCGGACGGGATCCGGGTGAGTTCCTCCACCCGGGCGATCCGGCCCTCGGCCATCGCGGTCAGCACCGGGGACGGCACCATCGCGGCCCGGCTCGGCCCCTCGGCCAGCAGCCGCGCGTAGTTCCAGCCGTACCGGATCGCCTCCTCGGCCGTGCCCGAGGTGCCCTGCACCAGCAGGCCGGAGTCACCGGAGATGGCCGCGGCGAGATGCTCGGACACCCACGTCTTGGCCGTGCCGGGCAGGCCGAGCAGCAGCAGCGCCCGGTCGGTGGCCAGGGTGGCCACGGCCACTTCGATCAGCCGCCGCGGCCCGATGTACTTGGGCGTGATCACAGTTCCGTCGGGCAGGGCACCGTCCGGCAGCGTGCCGCCGAGCAGGTAGGTCACCACCGCCTGCGGCGACATCCGCCAGGACGGCGGCCGGGGCCGGTCATCGGCCGCGCGCAGCGCGGCCAGTTCCGCCGCGTAGAGCTGCTCGGCGTGCGGGCGCAGCAGCGGCTTATCCGACGTGGTCGTCACTGGATCTCCTCGAAGAAGGCGCGCCGCAGCGCGATCGTGCCGGCCATCCGGTGCAGCACCACTGGCCAGGGCGGCGGGCAGGAGGCGGCTTCGGCCAGCCGGTTCAGCGCGGCGGCGTAATCGGATCCGCCGGTCGCGGGCAGGTTGCGGGCCGCCGCGCTGGCCAGTTCGCTGGCCCAGCGCGTCCCGGCCCAGGAAGACTGGGCGGCCGGCGATCCGGGCGCCGCGGTGACCAGCGTGCGGAGCAGGGCCAGCACCACCTCGGCCAGCGCGGCCGGCCACGGCCCCGGGCAGGCGGCCAGTTCGGCCAGCGCCGCCGGGGTCACGGCCGAGCGGGACAGCAGGGCCGCCACCCGGGCCGCCCGGGCGGCGGGCGGCAGCACCCTGACCAGTTGCTCGTCGGCCGGCCAGGCGGTGAGCGGCCAGCCGCTGGCCCGCTGCGTCTGCGGGTGCCGGGTACCCGAGGCGAGCAGCGCGGCCGCCCAGTCCGGGTTGCCCTGGCGTACCGCAGCCATCCGCCAGCCCGCGTGCACGTGGCGGGCCAGGTCCCCGGATACCGGCAGCGCCACGATCTCGGCCGGCTCCAGCCCGAACCGGTCCGCCCACCGGCCGAGCGGAACCGCCGAGATCACCTGGGTGAGCTGCCACGCACCGGCGCTGATCCCGGGGGGCGGTGGCGGGCTGCCGGCGCCGTCCCGGATCGCGGCCGGGTCCAGGCCAGTGGGCAGGCTGGCCACCAGCCTGCGCCCCGGGCCAGCGCGGTCCAGCCCAGCGCGGTACAGCCCAGTGCGGCCCGGCCCGGCGCCGTCGAGCCGGAGCAGCGGCCAGGCCCGCTCGGTCACCCGGCGGCTCCAGGCCGAGCCGGGCAGCCGGCCCAGCAGCCGCACCGCGGCCGTCCGCACCGCGCGCTTGCGGTCGTCCAGCGCCGCCTCCAGGAACTCCTCATCGGCGGCGGACAGCCCGCGGGCCAGGACCAGCAGCAGCTCAGCCCGGTCGTCCCCGGTTTCGCTGGCCCAGCCCGCCCGCAGCAGATCCCGGGCCGCCGCCGGGTCGGTGTCGCGCAGCGCGGCCAGGTAGCCGGCCCGCTCGGCCCGGCTGCCGGTCTGCCATACCTC
>DATCUG010000187.1:0-22704 GCA_036567525.1 Streptosporangiaceae bacterium
ATCAGCCAGGCCTGCGCCGAACGGATCCTGCTGCCCGCGGTCCGGGCCGCCCGCCCGGGCACCGCCATCCTCGCCGACGGGTTCAGCTGCCGGACCCAGATCGAGCAGCTCAGCGGCGACGCCCGCGGCGCCATTCACCTCGCCGAACTGCTGTCCCCGCAGGGCGTCGCCCAGACCGGGGTCACCTCTGGGTACGTCCGCTGAGCCCGGGCAGCTGATCCGGGACTGAACCCTAAGCTGGACTGGTGGGGCCGCAGCCGATGCCAGCCGCGGAGGCGGACGTCAGCGCGGCGCTACTGCGCCGGCTGCTCGGCGCGCAGCATCCCGACCTGGCTGACCGGCCGGTCACGGTGCTGGCCAGCGGATGGGACAACGTGGTGTTCCGGGTCGGCGATGACCTGCTGGCCCGGCTGCCGCGGCGGGAGCTGGCCGCCCGGCTGGTCAGCCACGAGCAGCACTGGCTGCCCAGGCTGGCGCCCCGGCTGCCGCTGCCCATCCCGGCGCCGGTCCGCACCGGGCAGCCCGGTCTTGGCTACCCGTGGCCGTGGAGCATTGTGCCGTACCTCCCCGGCCAGGTCGCGGCCGAGACCCCGCCGGCCGACCCGGCGGCGGCCGCGGCCAACCTGGGCGGCTTCCTGGCCGCGCTGCACACGCCCGCGCCGCCGGACGCGCCGGCCAACCCGCTGCGCGGTGTGCCGCTGGCCGACCGCACCGACATCGTGATGCAGAACCTGAGCATGGTGGCGGACCAGGTCGATGGCAAAGCCGCCCGGCGGGTCTGGGCGGCCGCGCTGGCCGCGCCGCGCTGGCGGGAGCGGCCGGTGTGGCTGCACGGGGATCTGCACCCAGCCAACATCCTGGTACACGGCGGCCAGCTCAGCGGCGTGCTCGACTTCGGCGATCTCACCGCCGGCGACCCGGCGGCCGACCTGTCCGCCGGGTGGATGCTGCTGCCCGCGGACTGCCACCAGGCCTTCCGGGCTGCCGCCGGGGCCAGCGACGCTAGCTGGGCGCGCGCCACCGGCTGGGCACTGGCGTTCGGGCTGGTATATCTCGCGCACTCGGCGGACAACCCGCAGCTGGCCGCGGTGGGCAGGCGGACGCTCGGTGCCGTGCTCGGCCCGGGCTGACCGCGCTAGCTGTGGTGCTTGCGGTGCAGCGACGGGAACAGCCCGTGCGCCTGATGCGCGAGTTCGCGTTCGGCGCGCTGGCGGGCCGCCGCGAAATAAGCGTCCGGGTCACGCACCATCCGCTCCGGACGGTCGTCGTCGTCCTCGATGGTGATGTGCGCCGCCATCTCCGCACCCTTCGCCACGAACTCAGTGTCAGCGGGCCGCCTGGCCCGGTCAATACTCAGGCTAGCGCGTCCGCGAGCAGCCCGGCCAGCAACCGGATCAGTGGCACGTCGGCGCGCCGGATCCCGTTGCTCTCTAACGCGTCCACCATCAGCATGCCGAATGCGCTGCGCCCGGCCGCCACCGGAACCGCCGCGAACGACTTGTAGGTCTGCGGCGTGGTCACCCGCCAGCCGGGCGGGGCGGCGGTGTCCAGGTCCGGGTAGTACAGGTGCCGGTTCCGCCGGATCATGCCGAACACCAGGTCGCCTTCGGCGCTGCCCTCGGTGATGGGCTCCAGCGGGTCGTCCACCCGGCCGCTGTACTGGGTGGGCACCAGCCGCTGCGGGGTGCCCGGCGCGAACCGGAACAGGCAGGCCCGGACCCGCCCGGTGCCGACCAGGTGCGCTGCCGAATCCACCACCATCGGGATGGCCGCCTCCTGGAGGGCTTCCCGTTCGTGCTTGCTGCGCGCCGTCACCACCCGGCCGAGCTGGCGGACGATCGGGTCCAGGGCGTCGTTCATGGTCACCCGCATGGCCACCGCCGCGTCCAGCGCGACCTGCTCGGCCTGGGCGCGCAGCCGCTCCTTGCGGATCTGCTCGTAGGCGGGCACCCCGGCCGCGGTCACGCTGGCCGCCACCGCGCCCAGCGTCCACCATTCCCGCCCGGTCACCGCCGCGCCCGCCATCATGCCGGTCCAGGTGGCCACGGCCACCGCGGCCAGGCTGATGCCGGTGGTCAGGTAGACCCGGCCGCCCGGCGAAAGCCACATGCCGGCCAAGGGTAGAGGATTCCTGCTCCGAGTGTGTGGGCTGGGTCACGTACGATTGGCCTATGGGCTTCGGTTGACTGTGAACTAACAAGCGCAAGCGCACCGCGCTGGTCAGTGGCGCGGTGCTGGCGGCTGCGCTGGCCGTCGAGCTGGTGGACGAGCTGGCCGACGGGACCCGGGCCGCCGCGCTGCCACTCATCCGTCATGACCTCGGGCTCAGCTATGGCCAGCTCGGTCTGCTGGCCGCGGCGCCGGTGCTGCTCGGCAGCCTGCTCGAGCTGCCGGTCGGCGCGCTGGCCGGGCACGGGCGCCGCCGGCACCGGATCATCCTGGCCGGGGGCGCCATCTTCCTGGCCGCACTGGCCGGCACCGCGCTGGCCGGGTCGTTCGCCGGGCTGCTGATCTCGTTCATCGCGTTCTATCCGGCCTCGGGCGCGTTCGTCAGCCTGACCGAGGCCAGCCTGATGGACGCCGACCCAGACCGGCAGGAACAGCACATGGCCCGCTGGACGCTGGCCGGCTCGGTGGGCGCGGTGCTCGGCCCGCTGCTGCTGACCTGGATTCTCGCGGCTGGTGGCGGCTGGCGGGACGGCTACCTGCTGGCCGCCGGGGCAGCCGCGGTGGCCTGGCTCGGCCTGGCCCGCTGGCCGCCCCGCGCGGCGGCAGCCAGTGATCCCGGGCCGCCGCCCAGGCTGCGGCAGGTGCCACGGCAGGTGGCCGGTGCGCTGCGCCGCCGTGGGGTGCTCCGCTGGCTGGTCCTGCTGGAAGTGTCGGACCTGCTGCTCGACGTGTTCACCGGATTCCTCGCGGTCTACTTCGTGGCGGTCGTGCACGCCTCGCCCGAGCAGGCGGCGCTGGCCGTGGCGGTGCGGTACGGCGCCGGGATAGCCGGCGACGTGGTCGTCATCCAGGTGCTGGACCGGGTGTCCGGCCGGCTGGTGCTGCGGGCCAGCGCGGCCGCGGCGCTGCTGCTCTACCCGGCGTTCCTGCTGGTCCCCGGGTTCCCGGCCAAGCTGGGCCTGCTGGCCGTGCTGACCATCGCCACCGCGCCGTGGTACCCGGTGGCCCAGGCTCAGCTGTACGCCAGCCTGCCCGGGCAGAGCGGCATCGCGGTCACGCTGAGCAGCGCCGCCGCGCTGATCGGCGGGCTGGGCCCGCTGGCCGTCGGGTTCGCGGCCGAGCAGGCCGGGCTGGCGGTCACGCTCGGCGGCCTGGTGCTGGCCCCGGCTACCGTGCTGTGCCTGGCGTGGCGGCGAACCGGTGCGTCGTGTGGCTGAACGGCTGGCCCTTGCCGAACGCGAGCACCTTGACCGGGGCGACCGCGAAGACCAGCACCTGGTCCCCCTCCATGTGCTGGAATGACCCGTCGCGGACCTGGAACTGCCAGGACCCGTCCCACTTCCCGGTCCACGCCTGGGCCAGCCGCCGGAGCAGCGCCTCGTCGCTGACCTGGACGGCGTCGCCCTCCACGACGACGTCCAGGCCGCTCTGCCAGCCGTTGCACCCGGTGGTCAGGATCACGTGCGGGCTGGCGGCCAGGTTGCGGGCCTTCTGCTCGGTGGGCCCGGTGCAGAAGTGCAGCGCCTCGTCCAGCCACACCGCGACCAGCGGGGTGACGTGCGGTCGGCCGTCGGCCCGGACCGTGGTCAGCCAGAACAGCTCGGCCTCGGCCAGCACCCGGCGGGTCTCGGCCCAGCTGGTGGCCGGGGCGGCCGGATCGCTGAAGCGCTGGTCGAGCGTGGTCACTGGGGTGTTCATCCCGGCACCTCCCTGGTTCGGGGGCCGGTGGCCCCGCGGAGATTGAGACGAGCGGTGGCCCGCGGAATCACCGGAATCAGGGGCCGGCGGTGAGGCCGGCCACGAAGTCACGCAGCAGCCGGGCCAGGTCCTCGGCACTGGCCGAGCGGATCGTGGTGTCCAGCTGGGCCGCGTCCGCGCCGACCACGATCCGGGCGGGCGGCTGGCTGGCCGCCATGCAGTCCCCGATCGCCCGGGCCACCTCGTCCGGGTCCCCGGCATGCTGCACCGCCGCGCGGTTGCTGGCCATCAGCGCGCCAAACGGCGCGGCATACGCGGAGCCGGCCGCCACCGCGTAGTCCCCGAGCCCAGCGGACATCGCGGTGCGGAACAGGCCGGGGGCGACCACGGTGACGAACACACCGAACGGGTGCACCTCGGCGCCGAGCACCATGCTCAGGCTGGCCAGCGCGGCCTTGGACGCGGAGTACCAGCCGCCGAACGGCGCGGGCGCGGTGTCGTTCTCCGAGGTCACGTTGATGATGCGGCCGCCGCCCTGGGCGCGCATGACCGGCAACGCGGCGCTGGCCAGCCGCATCGGCCCGAACACGTTCACCTCGAAGATCCGGTGCGCCTCCGCGTCGGCCGTCTCCTCCAGCGGGGCCAGGCTGCCCGCGCCCGCGTTGTTGACCAGCACATCCAGCCGCCCGGCGGCGGTCACGACGGACTGGATCGCGGCCGGGGCCGCCGCCGGGTCGGCCACGTCCAGCGGCAGCGGGGTCACCCCGCCGGGCAGCGCGGCGCGGCTGGGCTGCCGTGACCCGCAGAACACCTGGTGCCCGGCCGCGGCCAGCCGCCGCACCGTGGCCAGGCCGATGCCACTGCTGCCGCCGGTCACCAGGACAACCGTCATGCGGCGACGGTAACAGGCCGGCCGGACCGTGGCGCCAGGCCGAGGCGGCCGGGGCTGGGCCGGGTGGGCCGGACGGCGGCGCTGGCTTACGCCGGCTGCGAACGTGCTTCTCCAGCCCGCGCGTCCCTGGGTACGGTGGCCTGACGCAGGCCCGGACGGACGGCCCAGGGAGGCGACGCCGATGGCTGGCCCACTCGGCCGCACGCCGCAGCAGCGGCCCAGGCCACTGCTGCGCACGACGATCGGCGAGGTGCTGCGGCGCACCCGGCGGGCGCAGGGCCGCACGCTGGCTGACGTGTCCCGGGCGGCCCGGGTCTCCGTGCCCTACCTGTCCGAGCTGGAACGCGGCCGGAAGGAAGCCTCCTCCGAAGTGCTGGCCGCGATCTGCGACGCGCTGCGCATCGACCTGCCCGAACTGCTCGCCGTGGTGGGCCGTGAGCTGGCCGCCGGCCAGCCCGCCACGGTCATCCGGCTGGACTCGGTCCGCGGCGGCCGGGTGGCCGGCCCGGCGGCGCGGCCCGCCCGCGGCGGCGGCGACGTGGTCTGCCTGGCCGCCTGACCGGCCGGCCCGGTGTCAGCAGGCCCTGCGATCAGCGGACCCTGCGATCAGCCGGTACGGGCCAGGGGAACCGTCTCGCGGCTGGTGATGACCTCGTCGGCCAGGCCGTAGGCGACGGCCTCGGCCGCGGTGAACGTCTTGTTCCGGTCGGTGTCGTTCCTGATCTTGGCGACCGGGTGGCCGGTGTGCCGGCTCAGGATCTCGTCCACCTCGGCCCGCACCCGGGCCAGTTCCTTGGCCTCGATGGCCAGGTCGGGCAGCGTGCCCCGGGCCTGGCTGGACGGCTGGTGCAGCAGCACCCGGGCGTGCTGCAGCACCGCCCGCCGGCCCGGCGTGCCCGCCGAGAGCAGCACGGCCGCGGCCGACGCGGCCTGCCCCATGCAGAACGTGGCCACGTCCGGCCGGATGAACTGCATCGTGTCGTAGATCGCGGTCAGCGCGCTGAACGAGCCGCCGGGCGAGTTGATGTACAGGCTGATCTCCAGGTCGGGGCTGACCGATTCGAGATGCAGCAGCTGGGCCATCACCACGTTGGCCACGCCGTCGTCGATCTCGGTGCCGAGGAAGATGATCCGCTCGGACAGCAGCCGGGAGTAGATGTCGAACGCGCGCTCGCCGGCGGCGGTCCGCTCCACCACGGTGGGGATCGTGTACTGGCTCATCACAGACCTGCCTTCCGGCGGCCGGCTACCGCAGCCGGGCGCACATCATCGAGCTGCTCCACGATGTGGTCGATGAACCCGTAGGCCAGCGCCTCCTCGGCGCTGAACCAGCGGTCGCGCAAGCTGTCCTGCTCGATCTGGTCCACCGGCTGCCCGGTGTGCTGGGCGATCAGGGTAGTCATGGTGGCCCCGGTGCGGGCCAGCTGCTCGGCGTAGATCTCCACGTCGGCCGCGGTGCCGCCGAAGCCGGCCGAGCCCTGGTGCATCAGCACCTGGGCATGCGGCAGGCTGTACCGCTTGCCCGGGGTGCCGGCGCAGAGCAGGAACTGGCCCATGCTGGCGGCCAGCCCCATGGCCAGCGTGCTCACGTCGTTGGGGATCAGCCGCATGGTGTCGTAGATGGCCAGGCCGGCGCTGACCGAGCCGCCGGGGGAGTTGATGTACAGGCTGATGTCGGCCCGCGGGTCCTCGGCCGACAGCAGCAGCAGCTGGGCGCACAGCCGGTTGGCCACCTGGTCGTCGACCTCGCTGCCGAGGACGATGATGCGCTGGTACAGCAGCCGGGTGACGAGCTGATCGTCGATTGTCCCGGTGGGTGTTTCGGCAATGGCGGCCTGCATAGTCTCCCTGCTTTCGTGACGCTTCCGGATCCCACCATGGGCCGCCGGGGCGCCAGCAGCCAAGGAAATCTGCTGGCAGCAGACGGATCAGCCGCGCCGCTGCGCGCTCGCGTACCCGGCCGGGGTCTGGCCGATGGCGGCCCGGAAGTCCCGGGTCAGGTGCGCCTGGTCGGCGTAGCCGAGCTCGGCGGCCACGTCGGCCCAGGACACCGGGGTGCCCGCCCGGACCGCCTCGGCCGCGTCGAGCAGCCGGTACCGGCGGATCACCCACATCGGGGACACCCCGGCATAGCGCAGGAACATCCGCTGCAGGGTGCGCGGGCCGAGGCCGGTCAGGCCGCTCAGGTCGCCCAGCCGCCGCACCGCCCGGTTGGCTTCGGCGAGCCGGGCCGCCTCGGCCACCTGGCGGGCCGGCCCGGCCCGCTCCGGATCCACCGCCCGCTCCAGCGCGGCGGCCAGCAGCCCGACCCGGGCGGCTTCATCTTGTGCCTGGGTGATCTGTCCGACCAGCACAGCCTCGGCCACGCCGATGGCCTCGCCCAGCGGCACCACCCGGTCGGTATACGCCGCCGCCGACCCGGCGACGAACGCGCCCAGCCCACCGGGCCGGGTCAGCGCGGCCACGGTCCAGCCCGACCCGACCAGCAGGCGGCTGGTCAGCGCGCGGGTCACGCCGTTCAGCCGGGCCTCGACCGGCCCGGGCTCGCGCTGCCCGGGCCGGGCGTTGGCGTGGCCGACGCTGAGGTTCGCGCCGGGGTGGGTGAGCACCTGCTGGCGGTGTGCCTGCCCGGCCGGCAGGTCCCAGCGCACCGCCCAGAACCAGTCCACCAGCCCGGCCAGGGCCGGCCCGGCCGGGTACCGGGTGAGCTGGACACGCTGGCGCAGCAGCCACGGGTCGAGGATGCCGCGGCTGTCCCGCTCTACTGGCTCCGGCTCCCGCGGCCCCGGCTCGCGCGGCTCCGGTCCCCGCCCGCTCACCTCAGTCACCCTAGCCGGGCCGGCTGACGCGAATCTTCAAGCCGCCCGCGGGCCGGCCCGCCTAACGTCAGCAGCATGACTACAGCAACCGAGCAGACCGCTGACCTGCTGGCCGAGGTACTCACCGAACTGGCCCCGGTAGTCGGCGGCGTCACCGATGACCAGCTGCATGACTCCACCCCATGTACCGAGTACGACGTGGCACAGCTCCGCGAGCACGTGCTGGGCTGGCTGGCCATCTTCGCGGCAGGCTTCGCCGACCCGGCCGGCCAGGCGCCGCGGGCCAGCACCGATGGCTACCAGGTGCCCGCCGACCCGGCCGCCGAGGTGCGCGCCGCGGCCAGCACCATCAGCCAGGCGGTCCGGGCGGGCGCGGCCAGCCGGCCGCTCCGCCTCGGGGACAGCGGCATGCCGGGGGACATGGCGCTCAGCATGATCCTGTGGGAGTACCAGGTGCACGGCTGGGACCTGGCCCGGGCCACCGGCCAGCCCTGGTCGCCGCCGGTGGCCGCGGCCGAGGAGTCGCTGGCCTTCGCACCCGGCATGCTGACCAGCGACTACCAGGGTGACGGCAAGGCGTTCGCGCCACGCGTCCCGGTGCCGGACACCGCGCCGCCGCTGGACCGCCTGCTCGGGCTGTCCGGCCGCGACCCCGGCTGGGCGCCCGCCTAGGCATCGGGTGATCCGGGCTACCTGCGGGTGCGCGCCGTGAACCAGGCGATGATCAGCAGCGCGATGCCGATCACGAACGAGACGGCGGCCCGGGCCAGATGGTGGCCCTTGTGCACGCTGCCCACCATGAAATGGATCGAGTTCGCCGCGCCGGCGATGTACAGGATTCCGGCGATGATGGCCAGGATGCCCAGGATGACCAGGACAATGGCCAGCGTGCTGCGGCCAGAAGAACGGTTGGACACACTTGCTGAAGTCATCTGATTCACCTGTTCCGCTGCGAAGTTTTTGGTCGCGGCCAGCCCAAGAGTATGCACTCCGGCCCGGCCGGGGTTACGCCGCGTCGAGATCGGCGCCAGGTTTCTCGCCGCTGGCGGCGAGCTGATGAGTGATCTTGGTAAGCAGAGCCGCGAGCTGCGGATGCCGGTCCGGGTGCCAGTCCGCGCACAGCTTGTGCAGCCGGTCCTCGCGGGCCCGGAGCAGGTCCTGGTAGGCGGCACGCCCGGTATCGGTGAGCCGGGCCGGCTGGCTGGCCGCACCGTCGATGACATAGCCGGCGGTAGTGAGGTCGGCCAGCCGGCGCTGCAGGTCGGCGTCGGATAGCTGGAGCAGCCTGGCCAGCTGGAGGCGGCTCAGCTGCTGGTGCTCGCCGACCCGGTAGAGCAGCCAGCCGGTCCGGGGCTGCAGCTGCAGGCCGGCCGCCGAGACCAATTCGGAGTAGACGGCACGGCGGCGCTCCCGGGACAGCAGCGACGTGATGGCCCGCTCCATCTCCTGGTCGGTATCGCGGACCGATGGCCGGGCGGTCGGGGCCAGTGTGTCGGCCGGGTCGGGAGCCCGGGTGGTGGTGCGCAGCGGGACCTCCTTGAGCGTCCAGCTGAGCACGAACGCCAGCGCGCCGACCGGCACCGCGGCCAGGAACACGGTGTGCAGTGCAGTCGCGTAGGCGTGCACGAACGCGGCGTGCGCCGGTGCGGGCAGCCGGTCCAGGACCGCCGGGCTGGCCCCGCTGGTCGCGGTCAGGCCGGGCGGCAGGGCCAGGCCGTGCAGGGCCTGGGCCAGGTCGTGCGGCAGCACGTTGGCAAAGATCGCGCCGAACACAGCGGTGCCGAACGAGCCGCCGATGGAGCGGAAGAACGTCGCGCCGGCCGTGGCCGTGCCCAGGTCGGCGTACTGCACCGAGTTCTGCACCGCGAGGACGAGGACCTGCATCGAGGCGCCGATCCCGGCTCCCAGCACCAGCATGTACAGCGAGGTGAGCAGCGTCCCGGTGGTCACGGTGAGCAGCGACAGCAGGTACAGCCCGAGGGTCATGACGGCGGTGCCGGCGATCGGGAAGATCTTGTACCGGCCCCACCGGCTGACCAGCTGCCCGGTGGTGATCGAGGTGGCCAGCAGGCCGGCCATCATGGGCAGCAGCCGCAGCCCGGACGAGGTCGGGCTCACCCCCTTCACGATCTGCATGTACTGCGGCAGGTAGGCCAGCGCGCCGAACATGGCGAAGCCGACCACCAGACCGACCGCGCTGGCCGCGGAGAAGACCCGGTTGCGGAACAGGTACAGCGGCAGCACCGGTTCCGCGGCCCGGCGCTCTACCAGCACGAAAGCCACCACGGCGGCGGCCGCGCCGGCCGCCAGGCCGATGATCGGCCCGGATGACCAGGCGAACGTCGTCCCGCCGAGTGAGGTGAGCAGGACCAGGCAGGTGGCCGCGGCGGCCAGCAGCGCGGTGCCCAGGTAGTCGATGGCGTGCTTGGTGCGGTGCAGCGACCGGGGCAGCACAGCGGCCACCACGGCCAGCGCGACGATGCCGATCGGCACGTTGATGTAGAACACCCAGCGCCAGCTCAGGTTGTCCACGAAGAAGCCGCCGATCAGCGGCCCGAGGACGCTGGTCACGCCGAAGACGGCGCCGAAGATGCCCTGGTAGCGCCCGCGTTCCCGGGGCGGCACCACATCCCCGACGATGCTCTGGGCCCCGGCGAACAGCCCGCCGCCGCCGATGCCCTGCACCGCCCGGGAGGCGATCAGCTCGGCCATCGAATGGGCCAGCCCGGAGAAGACCGACCCGACCAGGAAGATCACGATTGCGGCCTGGAAGAACTGCTTGCGGCCGTACAGGTCGCCGAGTTTTCCCCACAGCGGCGTCGACGCCGTCGAGGCCAGCAGGTAGGCGGTCACCACCCAGGACAGATGGGACAGCCCGTGCAGGTCGCCGGCGATGGTCGGCAGCGCGGTGGCCACGATCGTCTGGTCCAGTGCGGCCAGCAGCATGCCGAGCAGCAGCGCGCCGATGATGACTAGCACCCGCTGGCGGCTCAGCGGGGCCGGCCCGGCGGGAGCGGGCGGGGTTGCCGTCTGCGTCATGCCGCACCCCCTGCCGCTTCGTCATTCACCTACCCGGGCCGCGGCGGGGCGAAGCCGGGCGGAACGCCCCTGCGTGGCCGGATGGTGAGCACCACCACGTATGCATACCGAGCATGCAGGTGGCCGGGGCCCGGTCGACGACCGCTGCCCGCCACGGCAAGTACCATGCAGGAAGAATGGGAGAGGGCACGCACCGGGCCTGAAGCTGCTTATGTCACGATTCGCCTCGGGACTGCTGGAGGTCAGCGTCCCCACCGTCGCGCTTGGCGCGCTGTTGTTCCTTGCCCTGCGCAGCCTGTGGCAGGGGCTGAAAGAGGACAGGGCGTACGCGGGTGGGCCGAAGGCACCGCCGTCCGCACCGCTGGTGTCCTTTCAGCGGGCGAGCCCGGCGCGCCGCCGCCGCCGGTCCAGTGACCAGTTGCCGCCAGACGCCACCGTCACGTTCGCCGCCGAGCGCAGCGCGGCGGACATCGACGATGTCTACGCCGCGCTGGACCGGGACCTGGTCGGGTTGGATCCGGTGAAGCAGAAGGTGCAGGAGGTCGGCGCGCTGCTGCTGGTCGACCGGGCCCGGCGCCGGTTCGGCCTGGAGGCGCCGCGGCCCAACCTGCACATGTGCTTCACTGGTCCGCCCGGCACGGGCAAGACGACGGTGGCGCTGCGGATGGCCGAGATGCTGCACCGGCTCGGCTACCTGGAGCAGGGCCAACTGGTCCACGCCATGCGGAATGACCTGGTCGGCGAGTTCGTCGGGCAGACCGCGCCGCGGACCAAGCGGGTGCTGGACCGGGCCATGGGCGGGGTGCTGTTCATCGACGAGGCGTACTACCTGTACCGCGCGTCGGACTCGCGGGACTACGGCCAGGAGGTCATCGACATCCTGCTCCAGGTGATGGAGAACGACCGGGACAAGCTGGTCGTCATCCTGGCCGGCTACAAGGACCGGATGGACGAGTTCTTCCAGGTCAACCCGGGGATGAACTCGCGGATCGCGCATCACCTCGACTTCGCCGCCTACGAGATGGACGAGCTGGTGGACATCGGGCGGGTCATGCTGCAGCAGTCCTCCTACTACCTGTCCGACGAAGCCGAGCTGGCCTTCCGGCACTACCTGACCTGGCGGCAGCAGCAGCCGGAGTTCGCCAACGCGCGCAGCGTGCGCAACGAACTGGAGCACGCCCGGCTGCGGCACGCGCACCGGCTCGCCACCGACCTGCACCGCAACTGGACGCGGGATGACCTGATGCGGCTGGAGCCGGTGGACATCCTGGCCGACCTGCCGGCCGCCGCGGTCACGGCCACCGCCGCTGCGGAGCCGCCACTGCCCGGCCGGTAGGCCGCACAGCACAAGCACTATCGGGCCGGTAAGTGCCGGCTGGTTAGCAAGTTGATCTGTGGGCAGTGGTTAGGCCCGTGAACCGATCCGGTGCCGACCGGCCCGCGGTGGGCTGGATCTGGCGTGCGTACGCCGCCCTGGCCGTGGGGCTGCGCTTCTTAATCCTGCTGGCCTGGATCGCGGCCGCGATCGCGGCGACCAGATTCCTGCCCCAGCTCACCTCGTCTGGTTCGGTGTCCGCGCTGATCCCCAAGGGCGCCCCGGCCGTGCAAGCCGAATACGAGGCCACCCGGCTGTTCGGGCTGCCACTCACCTCGCAGGTCGA
Organism: Streptosporangiaceae bacterium; assembly: GCA_036567525.1. GTDB lineage: Bacteria > Actinomycetota > Actinomycetes > Streptosporangiales > Streptosporangiaceae > RYN-230. Next base: position 12,279 of record DATCUG010000187.1, read on the forward strand.
GGTGGTGCAGCGGGACCCACACGGGTTCAGCACGCAAGCCCAGTTGCGCGCGGCCCGGCAGGCGCTGGCGGTGGACCGGGGCCACACCGTAGCCGGGGTGGCCGCCGCGGTACCCGTGGCCAACACCAACGGGGCATTCCCGGGCTCCCGGGAACGCTCCACCACCATCATCACCTACCTGTTCAGCCGGCCGGGAACGTCGGTGGCCGCGGCCGCCGCGGCGGGCCAGGCCTACGCACACCGGTTCGACAGCGCTCCGCAGGACCACCTGGCCGGGGTCACCGGCTCGGAGCCGGCCGAGGCCGAGCAGGCCACCCTGATCCTCCGCTACCTGCCGTGGGTGGAGCTGGCCACCGTGCTGGCCATCGCGCTGATCGTGGGCGTCTACTTCCGGGCGCCGGGGGCGCCGCTGGCCACCCTGGCCTGTTCGGCCACCGCCTACCTGGTGGCGACGCGGGTGGTGGCGTGGGCCGCCCAGCGGATGGGCGTCACCGTGGCCCCTGACCTGGAACCGGTGCTGGTCGTGCTGCTCCTCGGCGTGACCACCGACTACTCGGTGTTCTTCCTGGCCGGCATGCGCAGCCGGCTGGCGGAGGGCCTGCCCCGGGTCACCGCCGCCCGCCGCACCACCGCCGAGTTCACCCCGATCATCCTGACCGCCGGCCTGGTGGTGGCGGCCGGCATCGCCTCGCTCGCGGTGGCCCACCTCGGCCCGCTGCAGGCGTTCGGGCCCGCGCTCGCCCTGACCGTGCTGATCGCCATGGTGGTGGCGATCACGCTGACGCCCGCGCTCATCGGCACGTTCGGGCGGCTGCTGTACCTGCCCGGCCCGGCGGCCTTCCGCTCCCCGGACCACCAGGCCCCGGCGCCGGTCGTGCGGGGCTGGCGGGAGTGGGCCGCCCGGCTGGCCACCACCCGGGCCGTCGCCCTGGTCGTGGCGGCGGCGTGCGTGGCCGGCCTGCTGCTGGCCACGCTGGGCCTGCGCCAGATGCGGCTGGGGTATCCGCTGATCGCGGCGCTGCCGTCCAGTTCCCAGCCGGTGCGGGCCGAGACCGCTGCCGCCCACGGCTTCGTGCCCGGCATCCTGTCGCCGACCGAGGTCCTGATCATCGAGCCAGGCGTCACCCACCAGCGGGCCGCGCTCGGCCGGCTGCAGCACCTGCTGGCCCGGCAGCCCGGGGTGGCCGGGGTGGTCGGCCCGGCCAGCTACCCGGCCGTGCAGCGGTCCGCCCACGTCGTGCTGGCCAGGTCGGGCGGTGCCGCGCGGTACGGCCTGATCGAGCGGACGGACCCGCTCGGCCCGGCGGCCATCGCCCAGGTGCAGGCGCTCCGCCAGCACCTGCCCGGGCTGCTGCGGTCAGCGGGCCTGGCCCGGGCCCGCTTCGCGGTGGGCGGGGAGACCGCGCTGGCGGGCGAGGCCATCGCCGCCGTCCAGGCCGACCTGGGCCGCATCGCGCTGGTCATCGCGCTGGTCATCCTGGTCCTGCTGGCCATCTTCCTGCGCTCGCTGATCGCCCCGCTGTACCTGCTGGCCGCGAGCGTGCTGGCCCTGCTGGCCGCGCTGGGCCTGACGGCCTGGATCTTCCACGGCCTGCTCGGGTACCCGGGCCTGGTCTACTACGTGCCGTTCGCGGTGGCCGTGCTGCTGGTCTCGCTCGGCTCGGACTACAACGTGTTCGTGGTCGGCCGCATCTGGGAGGAAGCCCGGCGCCGGCCGCTGCGGGATGCGGTGGCCGTGGCCGTGCCGCGCGCCTCGCGGACCATCAGCACGGCCGGGCTGGCCCTGGCGGCCGGCTTCGGCCTGCTCGCCCTGGTCCCGCTGGCTCAGTTCCGGGAGATCGCGCTGGCCATGGTGCTGGGCATCGTCATCGACACGTTCGTGGTGCGCTCGCTGCTGGTGCCGGCCCTGGTCGTGCTGTTCGGCCGGGCGGGCATGTGGCCCGGCGGGCGCCGCGTGCCGAAGCAGCCGCCGCCGGATGACGCACCAGCCGCGGTCACTCCGGACGCTGCACATACTGGGCGGTGAGCCGCCGCGGCGCGCAGGCCAGCCAGCCATCCAGCAGCGCCTCGCGCAGCGCCGGGCGGGAGACCGTGCGCAGCTGGATGAGCACCGCGGCGTACCCCTCGAAGTGCGGGATGGTGAAGAACGCCACCGGCTGCGCGGCCAGTACCGCTTCCTTCTCGCTGAGGTCCCCGACCCGGACGGCCAGGATGGGCCCGTCCGGCGGGGTCTGGCCGCCGAACCGCTTCAGGTCCGCCTGGCTGAACGGCCGCTCCCAGGCGAACGCCTTGCCTGCCACGAACCAGGTCCGGTTGCCATGCCGTTCGCCCTCGGTCACCTCAGGCAGCTCGGCGGCCAGCCCGGCCACGTCATCGGGGGTCGGCACGGTCAGGCCCGGAACAGCGTGGCGATCGGGTCGATCCGGTCCGGCTCACCCGGCGGGGCGGTGACGACCAGGGTGGGGTGCCCGGCCTGCTCGGTGACGGCCCAGGCGACGAACGAGCAGCACTCGGCCTCGGCCGCGGCCAGGGCGCGCAGCTCGTCCAGGACGCCCGGCCCGGGCTGGTAGCGGATCTCCAGCTGGCCCTCGGTACGGCGCGTCTCGGGGGCCGCGTCGGCGGCGAGCTGGCGCCAGCGCCGGGACCGTTCCGCACCGTCGATGGCGCCCAGCGTGCAGGCCAGCGGCAAGTCAGTCATGGCCCCAGTGCATCACATCAGCTAGACCGCCCCGTCCCGGGGTGGATCATCTGGTCCAGCGTCTGCTGCACGCTGTCCGGGACCGGGGGCCGGGCCGGCGCAGGCGGGCGGAGCCAGCCAGCATCCCGGGCCCGGCCTGGGCTGTCCGCCGGGCCGTCCGGCCCGCGGGCCAGGGCAACCACGCCGAGCAGCGCGGCCAGCGGGGCGGCCAGCGCGATGAAGTCGGCCGCGGACAGGTTGCCCAGCGCGGCCAGCGCGCCGGCGAACCCGATGACCAGCACGGCCACCACGATCAGCCCCCAGCCGGACAGGAACAGCCGGAGCGGGAACGGTGGTGCGGGCGTGCCCACATCGGGCACCGCGGTGACCGACTTGGTGCCCCGGCGTTCCATCATGCCGTCGCGTACCCGCACGGTGAGCAGCAGCGTGCCCGGCTGTTCCGCGACCAGCAGCAGGTCATCGGGGTAGGCCGGGTCGGGGGAGTGGGCGACCGCGCCGCCGCCGACCGACCAGGAAGCCACCTTCCGGCTGCCGGACGGCCGGACGCGGTAGCGGGCCTGCTCGCCGGCCAGCACGGTGTCCGGCCCGTCGATGACCACCGGGGGCGCCGGGCCCGCGCCGCTGGTGCCGTTGATGTGCTCGGCGGCCGGCGCCGGGGCCAGGTCGGCCTCGGCGGTGCGGGGCGCCGCGCCGGTCACGATGAACTGCCGCCGGGCCAGCTGCTCGGCCAGCTGGATCTGCCTCGTGTGCACGCTCCAGGCCATGCCGACGATCGCGGCGGCCAGCCCGGCAGCACCGAACCCCAGCAGCCCCGCGACCACCGGGTAACTGGCTGCGATCACGTCTGCCTGCATGCTGCTATTCAAACACAGTATCGAACAGGACGGAAGACGGTTAGGCTGGCTCGCTCACCTGCTCGGTTAGCGGATCGGCCGATGGCGCGGGCGTGGTGGCCCCGTCGGTATAGGTCACCGTGTTGGCGTGGATGGCGGGCACCCGCGGCCCGGGCAGGATGATCCCGGTCAGGTTCAGCGGGTCGGCCGCGGACAGCTGCACGGTCTCCCCGGTCAGCCGCTGCTTGCGCACGTCACGCAGCACGTCCACGGCATCCGGGTGGGCGAACTGCTCGCCACTGAACCCGGTGACGAACCGGCCGCCGCGGATGGTGCCGCGGGCCTCCATCCGGCGGAACGCCCACAGGATCTCCCGCCACGGCACGGCCAGGTTCTCCCGGCGGACCAGGTCGCGGAACACCACGCCCCAGCGCACCAGCAGCTGCTCAGCGGCCGCTTCGGCCAGCTCGTCCGGGTCGCCCGGGGGCATCGGCTCGGGCAGCAGCGACCAGCGGCCAGCCGGGCCGGTACCGGGGGCAGGGCGGCGCAGCCCGCCACGCAGGCCACGCCGCTGCGGGTAGCTGGGCCGGCTGCGGCTGCGCAGCAGCGAGCGGACGGCCCGGAACCCATCCGCGGTGATCAGGCCGCGGGCCACGCCATCCCACAGCGCCTCGTCCACCTCACTGGGCAGGCGGCCGGTCCGGGTCGCCAGGTCCGGGCGGAACAGCGCGCCGTGCTGGCGCAGCGCGTCCAGCACGTCGGCGGTGCGGCCCGGGCCTGGCTCGGCCGGGCAGAGGTCACCGCGGGCCACCCGGAGCAGCCAGGGCAGGTCGTCGCGGATGGTCAGCGTGATCGGGGTGGCCCGGGACGGTGTCAGTCCGCTACGGCGATACCGCTGGTCCGGCCCGGCCGGCTCGCCGGCCTCGGCGCGGAGCGGCGATCGGGAAGTGTCCCGCGGCGGCTTGCCGCCGCTCGGCGCGGAGTGGCGATCGGGGGGTCCGGGGGGTCGCCCCCCCGGGTCAGCACTGTCGCGCACCGACAGGCGGCCCCAGCTCACCTGGCCGGAGATGCACAGGTCGTCCAGCCAGTCGCGGCGGTAACCGGTCACCCGGGCCGCCAGCACGTGGCTCTCCCAGGCCCCGGCGGCCAGCTCGAAGCCCTGCAACTGCTCGACCACGCTGGTCACGCCGAACCGGCCCTCGCGCTGGGTGCCGGGGGCCACGTGCTGCCAGCGGAGCAGGAACCGCATGAAGTCCCGCGCGCTGACCGGCTCGATCTCCCGGCGCTGCCGCTGCCGGGTGTAGCCGTGCACCCGGGCCAGCAGCCGCCGGGCGCAGAACTCTTCCGCCGCGTCCGGCGCGGTGAACTTGCCGCGGACGGCGAAGCCCTCGGCCTCCAGCCGGGCCAGTGCGATCAGCACCAGGTCGGCGGGCAGCCCGGTGGCGTCGCTCAGCATGGCCGCGGTGGACGGGCCAACGTACTCCAGGTGACCGCGCAGCATGTCGGCCGCGGCCACGTCTTCGTCCACCTCGCCCACGGACACCGGGCACGGGTGGTCAGGCGTGACCGGCGCGCCGGGGAACAGCGCCTCGACGGCCGGGCGGCGCTCCACCGCGCACCACAGCGGCCCGGCCGGCGACCCGACGGTCACCGCCCGCGCCGCGGCGGCCAGTTCCCCGAACATGTCCTGCCAGTCCGGCTCAGGCCGGTGCGCCAGCACCGTCATCAGCAGGTCATGCAGCTCGTCGGCGTCCCGTGGCTCGGGCCGGACCTGGGCGATCACCCGCTCGATGGCCGCCGGGTCCAGCCGGCCCAGCTCCCGGGCCTCGACCGGCAGCCCGCGGGGCAGCGGCACGGCCCGGCTGCGCCGCTCTTCCAGCGGGGCGTCGTCCAGGAACGTGAACGGCTGCCCGTTGAGGATCTCGTGGGCCAGCACCGACGGCTCGGTGGTGTCCCGCACCTCGACCGTGACCTGGCCGGTTTCGATGCCACGGAGCAGGTCGCGGAGGCCGTCGATGTCCATCGCCTCGTGCAGGCAGTCATGCAGCGTCTGCCGGACCAGCGGGTGGTCGGGGATGTCCAGGGGCCCTGGGGCCACGTTCTCCTGGCACGCGGCCAGGGTCGGGAACACCGCCGCCATCAGGTCGTCGGACTCCATCCGCTGGATCGCGGGCGGGTTCTTCTTGCCGCCGCGCATCCGCAGCACGGCCAGCGAGCGGTTCAGGTTCCACCGCCAGCGGGCCTGGAACAGCGGCGAGGTGAGCACCGCCTGGCGGACCACCTCCTCCACCGTGGCCGAGGCCAGGAAGTGCGGCACCCGGTCCAGCGGGAAGCTGTGCTGCGGCCCGAGCGAGAGCAGGATCGCGTCGTCGCTGGCCGCGGCCTGCAGCTCGAAGTCGAACGTGACGCAGAACCGCTTGCGCAGCGCCAGGCCAAGCGCCCGGTTGACCCGGGCGCCGAACGGCGCGTGCCCGACCAGCTGCATCCCGCCGGCTTCGTCGAAGAACCGCTCCAGCACGATGGTGTCCATCGTCGGCAGCACCCCGCCGAGCTGCGCCTGCCCGGCGGACAGATAGGCCACGATGGTGTCCGCGGCCGCGTTGTCCAGCCCGCATTCGGCCGCCAGCCAGGCGACGGCGGCCGAGGGGGTACTGGCGTTCAGCAAAGTCGCGATGGTGGTGCGGAGTGCGGACACTTCCTCGGACAGCTCACGGGTGCGGCCCGGGGCCTCGCCCAGCCAGAACGGGACGGACGGGGGCGCGCCGTGCGCATCCTCCACCCGGACGATGCCCGGCTCGACGCGGCGGATCCGCCACGAATGCGTGCCCAGCAGGAACACGTCGCCCGCCATCGACTCGATGGCCCAGTCCTCGTTGACCGTGCCCACCATGGTGTTGTCCGGCTCGGCCAGCACCCGGTAGTCGCCCAGCTCCGGGATGGCCCCACCCGAGGTCAGCGCCGCGATCCGGGCGCCGCGGCGGCCGCGCAGCCGGCCCGCCACCCGGTCCCGGTGCAGCCACGCGGCGCGGCGGCCGCGGCCGGTGCGGATGCCCTCGGAGACCAGCTCGGCCACGTCCTGGAAGTCTGCGTCGGACAGTCCTTCGAACGGGGCGGCCCGGCGGGCCAGGGCCAGCAGCTCGTCCTCGGCCCAGTCGGCGGCCGCGCACTCGGCGATCATGTGCTGGGCCAGGATGTCCAGCGGCCCGTCCGGCACGATCAGCGCGTCGAGCCGCCCGGCCCGCACCCCGCGCAGCAGCGCGGCGCACTCGACCAGCTCGTCGCGGGACGTTGGGTACAGGCGGCCCGCCGGGGTGCCGGTCCGGGTGTGGTTGGACCGGCCCACCCGCTGCAGGAACGTGGCGAAGCTGCGCGGCGACCCGATCTGGCAGACCAGCTCGACCGGGCCGATGTCGATGCCCAGCTCCAGGGACGCGGTGGCGACCAGGGCGCGCAGGTCACCGGCCCGCAGCCGGGCCTCGACCCGCTGCCGCCGGTCCTTGGACAGGCTGCCGTGGTGCGCCGCGACCTGGTCGTCGCCGAGCCGCTCGCCGAGCTGGTGGGCGACCCGTTCCGCCATCCGGCGGGTGTTCACGAACACCAGCGTGGTGCGGTGCCCGGCCACATGCCCGGCGATCATGTCCAGGACCTGGCCCATCTGCTCGCTGGACGCGACCGCGCCCAGCTCGTCGTCGGGCAGCTCGATGGCCAGGTCCAGGTCGCGCTGGTGCCCGGTGTCCACGATCGCGCAGCGCGGTGACCCGTCCGGGTGCGACCGGTCCGGGCCGGCGCCGACCAGCAGCCGGGCCACCTTCCCGATCGGCCGCTGGGTGGCGGACAGGCCGATCCGCTGCACCGGCGTCCCGGCCAGGTGGTCCAGGCGTTCCAGGGTAAGGGCCAGGTGCGAGCCGCGCTTGTTGCCCGCCACCGCGTGGATCTCGTCCACGATCACGGTGCTGACCGGGCGCAGCATGGCCCGCGCGCGGTCCCCGGTGACCAGCAGGTACAGCGACTCGGGGGTGGTGATCAGGAAGTCCGGCGGCCGCTTCAGCATGGCGGCCCGCTCGGCCGCGGCCGTGTCGCCGGTGCGCACCGCCACCCGGATGTCCGGCGCGGGCAGCCCCAGCTCGGCCGCCATCCCGGCGATCTCGGTGAGGGGACGCTCCAGGTTCTGCCAGATGTCCACCGCCAGCGCCTTGAGCGGTGACACGTACACCACCTGCGGGCCGCTGCCCGGCTCCTCGCCTGACTGGTGCGCGCGGTAGATCCGGTCGATGCAGACCAGGAACGCGGCCAGCGTCTTGCCCGACCCGGTGGGCGCCGCGATCAGGGTGTGGCGGCCCGCGTCGATCTGCTGCCAGGCCCCGGCTTGCGGCTCGGTCGGGCCGGCCGGGAACCGCTTCTCGAACCAGGCCCGGACCGCAGGATGGAACAGCTCAAGCATCAGGTGAACACTAACCCGGGGTACCGACAGGATGCTCCGGCACAATGGGCCGGCACCCGCACACGGGCGGGCCGGGCAGCTACGCCGGCTACCTGGCCAACGCGGACGGCTTCGAGGTGGAGCTGGTCGCGGCCACCTGAGCGGGCCGGGGGAGCAGCAGCGGGGTGCCCAGCAGGAGCAGGCCGGCCACCGCGATCCCGATCCGCGGGCTGGTCAGCGTGGCCAGCCCGCCCCACAGCGCGGTCAGCGCGGCGATGGTGAGGTTCTTGGTCACCTGCCACGCGGACAGCACCCGGGCCACCCGGTCCTGGCCGGTCTGCTCCAGCCGGTAGGTGGCGTTCAGCGGGTTATACACGCCCAGGCAGGTAACCAGCACGAACTGGACGGCGATGACCAGCACCAGCCCGGCCACGCCCGGGCGGATGAAGGCCAGCCAGACCGGCCAGCCGGCGGCCAGTGTCCCAGCGGTGACCATGACCCGGTGCCGGCCGAACCGGGCGGCCAGCCGCCGGGCCATCCGGGCGCCGATCAGGCCGCCCACACCCGACGCCGCGAACGCGAGACCGTACTGCCACGGGGCGAAGTGCAGCTGGCCGAGCATGAGCACCGAGATCAGCGGCTCGGTGGCCAGGATCAGCCCGCCGACCAGGATCGAGTTGGCCAGCAGCCGCCGCAGCACCGGGTGGGCCAGGATGTACCGCCAGCCGTCGAGCAGGTCGGCCGCCCGCAGCCGGGCCGCCTCGGGCCGCTCCGGGTGGGCCTCGTGGCCGCCGATGGCGGTGATGCCAGCCGCCGACAGCAGGTAGCTGACCGCGTCGGCCGCCGTGGTGACCACCGGGCCAAGAAACCCGATCATGGCCCCGCCGAGCGGCGGGCCGAGCACGGTGGCGGTCCAGCTGGTGGACTCGAACCGGCTGTTCGCGACGAGCAGGTCCGGGCCGGGCACGATCGTCTTGAGGAACGCGCCGCTGGCCGCGCTGAACGCGATCTTGGCTGCGGCCACGATGACCGACACGGCCAGCAGCTGGGCGAAGCTGAGCCAGCCGAACGCGTACGCCACCGGGATGGTGAGCAGCGCCGCGAACCGGATCACGTCCATCATGATCATCACCGGCCGCTTGCGGCGGAACTCGACCCACGGCCCGAGCGGGACCGCGACCACCGCGCCCACCGCCAGCCCGGCCGCGGACAGCGCCGCCACCTCGGCCGGCCCGGCGTGCAGCACCCGGATCGCGATCAGCGGGAACGCACCGAAGCCGAGCCAAGAGCCGTACGCGCTGACCGCGAACGCCGCATACAGCCACCCGAACTGCCGCCCCAGCCTGACCACCATGCCCAGGATCCAAGCGGGCCGGCCCGCGGCGGGGCAAACAACCACGCGGCCGGCGCGTCACAACGTCCGGTTGTATCGCTAGGGTCAGGCGGCGTGGACCTCGATGCCGTGCGCACGTTTGCCGCGGTGGCGGACGCGGGCCAGTTCTCCGCGGCCGCGGCCGGCCTGTCCATCACCCAGCAGGCCGTGTCCAAGCGCATCGCCGCGCTGGCGGCCGCGTTCGGGCTGAGCATCGACAGCCGCGGGCCCAACTTCGGCCTGGATCCGCTGCTGGAAACGATCGCGGGCACGCCCGGGCTGGCCACGTTCGTCGGCGAGCAGACCCACCTCAGCTGGCCGGCCGGCTACGGCCTGCGCCGCATCCCGCTCCGCGATCCGGTACCGGTCTACCCGCACGCGCTGCTCTGGCGCCCGGACAACCCGCACCCCGCGCTGCCCGTGCTCCGCGGCCACCTCCGGCGCACCCCGATTACTTTGCCGAACGCCAGTACCTGGACACCGGCCTGGGCCTAGCTGGTGAGTTAGCCGGCCTCAACCAGCCGGGCCAGCTTGTCCAGCGCCATCCGGGTGCCGGTCTCGTTGTCGGCCGGGGGGATCTTGTCCGGGATGCCCTGGTGCACGACCGTCACCGTGGTGCCGCCATCGGTGTCGGTCAGCGTGGTCGTGATGGTCATCTCGCCGCGCAGCTCAGGATCGGCGGACTCGAACTCGAGCACCTCGACCACCTGCTGGTCCGGCACCAGCTTGGCGAACCGGCCGTGGTAAGTGTCGGTCTGTTCCGCCGTCTTGCCGGTCCCGGTTGGCACGTCGTAGCTGAGCGAGACCCGGAACGCACCGCCTTCCCGGGCCGCCCACTCGTGCACCTGGCTGGTCATGCCGTCGGGCACCCGCCACGCGGCCACCGCGCCCGCGTCGAGCAGAGCCCGGTAGACGGCGGGGCGCGGAGCGCTCATCTGCCGGGATAGCCGAGTTGTGTACATCTGGCCACCATATGGCGCTGGCGTTAAGGTGCAGGCGTGTTGGTTGTGCCGCGGCTAGCGTTAGCTGCCGCTGTTGCCGCCGCCGGGCTCGGCCTGGCGGCCACCGGACCTGCTGCCGAAGCCCGGGCCGCGGCGCCGGGC
>DATCUG010000188.1:0-2851 GCA_036567525.1 Streptosporangiaceae bacterium
TCACCGTGGCCACCCGGCTGCCGGCCGGCCTGCGCCGCCGCGGCGGCTGGGCGGGCACCGTGCTGCCGCTGCCCACCGGCACGTATCAGGACCTGCTCACCGGCGTCACGCAGGCCGGCCCGCGCCCACTTCTGGCCACGCTTACCGAACGCCATCCCGTGGCACTGCTGGTCCCCGCCGGATCACCCGCACCGGAACTCGACGCGGCGGCGTCGCCGGCTGATGATATTTCCTGAGGTGCCGACGTGAGCGTGTTCCGGGTGTGGGCCCCGGCGGCTGGGGCTGTCGAGGTACAGGTCAGGCTGGCTGGTGAGCCAGATGGTGCGGAGAAGGTCGTGCCGATGCGCCCGGCCGTGGCGCCGGGCTGGTGGGAAGCCAGTGTGCCGGGCGCGGCCGACGGCGCCGACTACGGGTTCCGGCTGGACGGCGGGCCGCCCCTGGCCGACCCGCGGTCGCCGCGCCAGCCGTACGGCAGCGACGGGCTGAGCCGGAGCTACGACCAGGCCGCGTTCGGCTGGACCGACCAGGGCTGGCGGGGCGGCCCGCTGCGCGGCGCGGTGATCTACGAGCTGCACGTCGGCACGTTCACCGCGGAGGGCACGTTCGACGCCGCCATCGACCGTCTCGACCACGTCCGTGACCTGGGTGTGGACATGATCGAGCTGATGCCGGTGGCCAGCTTCCCGGGCCGCTGGGGCTGGGGTTACGACGGCATCCACCTGTGGGCGGTGCACGAGGCGTACGGCGGCCCGGACGGGCTGAAGCGGTTCGTGGACGCGTGCCATGCCCGGCGCCTCGGCGTGCTGCTCGATGTGGTCTACAACCACCTCGGTATCGGCAACCGGCTGGCCGCGTTCGGCCCGTACTTCACCACCGCGCACGTGACGCCGTGGGGCCCGGCGGTGAACCTGGACCAGCCCGGCTCGGACGAGGTGCGCCAGTACCTGACCGGCAACGCGCTGATGTGGCTGCGCGACTATCACCTGGATGGGCTGCGGCTTGACGCGGTGCACGCGTTCGAGGACCACCGCGCGCTGCACTTCCTGGAGGAACTGGCCGTCGAGGTGCAGGCGCTGGGCACCCGGCTGAACCGGGAGCTGGTGCTGATCGCCGAGTCTGACCTGAACGACCCGCGGCTGGTCAGCTCGCGCGAGGCGGGCGGGTACGGGCTGACCGGCCAGTGGAGCGACGATTTCCATCACGCGGTGCACGCCGCGGTCACCGGCGAGCGGCAGGGCTACTACTGCGACTTCGGCTCGATGCGGGCCCTGGTCAAGACGCTGACCCGGGTGTTCTTCCACGACGGCACGTGGTCGGACTTCCGCGGCCGCAGTCACGGCCGCCCGGTCGACCTGCTGCGCATCCCGGCCTTCCGGTTCCTCGGCTACCTGCAGGACCACGACCAGATCGGCAACCGGGCCACCGGGGACCGGATCTCGGCCGGGCTGGCCCCCGGCCTGGCCAAGATCGGCGCGGGGCTGGTGCTGACCGCCCCGTTCACCCCGATGCTGTTCATGGGGGAGGAGTGGGCCGCGGGCACGCCGTGGCAGTACTTCACCGACCACACCGACCCGGAGCTGGCCCGGGCCGTCGCGTCCGGCCGCCGGGAAGAGTTCGCCGCGTTCGGCTGGGGCCCGGCCGACGTGCCCGACCCGCAGGACGAGGCCACGTTCTACCGGTCCAAGCTGGACTGGGCCGAGCTGGACCAGGCCGCGCACCGGGACATGCTGGCCTGGTACACCGAGCTGATCGCGCTGCGCCGGGCCTGGCCGGAGCTGACCGACCCGATGCTGGACCAGGTGCGGGCCGACTACGACGAGAGCAAGCGCTGGCTGGTGCTGTACCGCGGCCGGCTGCGGGTGGTGGCCAACCTGAGCGAGCACGGCCAGCGGCTGCCGCTGGGCCGTCCCGGCGCCGCGGTGCTGGCCGCATCCCGGACTGGGGTGACGCTGGACGGCGCGGACGCTAACCTGCCAGCGATATGCCTGGCCGTGCTCAGCACCTGACCGCTCAGCACCAAACCCCCGTGGAGGAGAAGCCATGCAGCAGCGCGTCGAGCCGGTGCCCGCCGACGGCGGGACGTTCGACCTGTCCGTCTGGGTGCCGGACGGCGGCAGCGGGCCGGGGCTGCTGCTGATCCAGGAGATCTACGGGGTCAGCGACTACATCCGGGCGGTGGCCAGCGACCTGGCCGGGCTGGGCTACCTGGTGGCCGCGCCGGACCTGTTCTGGCGGATCAAGCCGCACCACGAGGCCGCGCACGACCAGGCCGGGCTGGAGGAGTCGCTGGCCCTGGGCCAGCAGTTCGACGCGGCGCAGGGTGTCCGGGACTGCCTGACCGCGCTGCGCACGCTGGCTTCGCTGCCGGAGCGCCGCGGCGGCCTCGGGGTGCTCGGGTTCTGCCTGGGCGGCTCGATCGCCTACCTGGTCGCCGCGCAGGCGCCGGTGGACGTGCTGATCTCGTTCTACGGCTCGGCCGTGCCGGACAGCCCCGACCTGCTCGGCCAGATCAGCGCCCCGGTGCAGTTCCACTTCGGCGGCAGCGACCCGTACATCCCACGGGACCGGGTCCGCGTGGTCGAGGACGCCGCCGCCCGGTACCCGAACGTGGAGATGCACGTCGAGGAGGACGCCGGGCACGCGTTCCACAACCGGAAGGCCCCCATGTTCTACCAGCCCGAGCCGGCCGCCCGGGCCTGGCAGCGGGCCGAGGAGTTCCTCCGCCGTCATCTCCCGGTGCCGAGCCAGGTCAGCTAGCCGCCTGCCGGGCGAGCCTCGCGGCGTCGTGGCCAGTCCTGGGCGCGGCGGCCCGGTGCGTGAGGGCGCCCGGGCCGCCGCAGTCAGGGGCTGG
>DATCUG010000189.1:0-6075 GCA_036567525.1 Streptosporangiaceae bacterium
AGCACCTCGAGGGTGTGCTGGCCGGCGGTAGGCGCGGGCCGGCTGACCGCGGCCGGGGTGGCGCTCATCGAGAACGCGAAGCCCGGCGTGGTCACCGGGCCCTCGGTCGGGTGCTGGTAGCTGACGAACGAGCCGTTGTGCTGCACCTGCGGGTCGGCCAGCAGGTCGTCGTAGGAGTACACCGGCCCGGCCCAGATGCCCCGCTCGCCCAGCACGGTGAGCCAGTGGCTGGCCGGCTGGGTTTTGAGCCGCTCGGTGACGATGGCTGAGATCGCGTCGCGCTGCGCGAAGCCATCGCGTTCCGCATCCCACTGCGCGAGTTCGGGCGCGTCCAGCACGTCGGCCAGCGCGGTCAGGTCGGGGAAGGCCAGCGACAGGTAGCCGTCGGCGGTGGGGAAGATGCCATAGGGCGCCCGGATGTAGCAGTGCGCGTGGATCTGCTGGCCGCGCTGCTGTGGCACGCCGCCGACCGTCCGCACGGTGAGTTCCTGCATCTGCATGGCGATCAGCGCGTCGAGCATGTTGACCTGGACCAGCTGGCCCTGCCCGGTCCGCTCCCGGTGCAGCAGCGCGGCCAGCACCCCCTCGAACGCCGAGTAGGCGGTGACCGCGTCGACCAGGAAGTACGGCGCGGCCTGGGGTGGCTGATCGTGCTGGCCGGTGCTGTACAGCGCACCGCCCATGGCCTGCAGCAGGATGTCCTGGCCGGGCCGCTGGGCATACGGGCCGGTCTCGCCGTAGCCGGACACCGACACGTAGACGATGTCCGGCTTGATCCCGCTGATCGTGGCGTAGTCCGCGCCGAGGCGCTCCGCCACGCCCGGGCGGTAGTTCTGCAGCACCACGTCCGCCTGGGCGGCGAGCCGGTGCAGCAGTTGCTGGCCGCGCGCCGACTTGAGGTCGATGGCCAGGCTGCGCTTGTTCCGGTTGAGGGACAGGAACGACGCGTTGACCTCATGGCCCTGGGCGCCGCCGGCCGAGGAGTGCCGCTGCCACTCACCGGTCAGCGGCTCGACCTTGATCACGTCCGCGCCCAGGTCGCCGAGGCGCATGCTGGCCAGCGGGCCGGCCATCGCGATCGACAGATCGAGCACGCGGTATCCGTCCAGCACGGGCATGGGCTTCCCCCTTGTCGGTCAGCCGGCTTGCTGCCGCCGGTCGCGGCGGATGTCGTGCTGAGCCCCGGTGACCAGCTTGCGCATCAGCGCGGCCGCCTGCTCGGCGTCGTGGCTGGTGATCGCGTCCAGTACGGCCTGGTGCTGCTGCAGCGATCGGCGGTTGCGCCGGACGTTGCGGGTGTGCACCTGCCGGGCGGCGGCCAGCGCGGTGTGCAGCAGGTCGGAGAGCTGGGCCAGCAGCAGATTGCCGCCCGCGGCCACGATGGCCCGGTGGAAGGCCAGGTCGTGCCCGATGAACGTGTCCGGGTCGGTGACCGTCTCGGCCATCTGCTGGTAGGCGGCCGTGATGGGTGCGGTGGCGGCCTTGGTGCGGGCGCGGGCGGCCAGCCGGGCCGCTTCCGGCTCCAGCGCGACGCGCAGCCCGGCCAGGTCGTCGAGCTGCTGGCCGGTCGGGCCGGTCTGGTACCGCCAGGCCAGCACGTCCGGGTCGAGCAGGTTCCAGGTGGCCTCGGGCAGCACGACCGTGCCGGTCTTGGTCCTGGTCCGGACCAGCCCCTTGGCCGTCAGCACCTTGACCGCCTCGCGGACCGCTGACCGGCCCGAGCCCAGCTCGCTGACCAGCGCGTTCTCGGTGGGCAGCAGGTCGCCCGGCGCGAACTCGCCGGACACGATCCGGCGGCCCAGGTCGTGCACCAGCCGGCCGTGCACGCCGTCACTGCGGTAGCTCCGGTCGTTGCGGTAAGCGGCCAGGTCAGCGGTCATCTCGGGGCAAGCCCTCTTCCTGGGTCTTCCCGGAGTTTACGTCCGCCTGGCCCGGCCGGGCAAGATTTGTCTGATGAATGATGGATTTCATCAGACAAATCATTATCGATCACGCTAGTTGTTGATGATGAAATTGGCCACACCCACGTGGGACCAGCTTCAACATCAACAACTGAGCTGGGGTCCATGTGACCGGTGGGATTACCGGGCGGGTCAGGTGGTGAGGTTGGGGAGGGTTTCCAGCTCGGGCCAGAGGTCGGCGGGGACGGGGGTGGTGAGGCGGGTCAGGGTGGTTTCGGCCTGGGCGGCGGTGCGCATGCCGCTGACCACCGAGACGACGGCGGGATGGCGGAGCGGGAACTGGACGGCCACGGTGGGCAGGTCCACGCCGTGCTCGGTGCAGATGCGGGCCAGGTCGCGGGCCCGGTCCAGCAGGGCCGGGCCGGCCGGGCCGTAGTTGAAGTGCGCGCCGTCCGGGGGCCAGGGCTGGGCCAGCAGGCCGGAGTTGAACGGCGCCGCGGCCACCACCGACACGCCACGGGCCGCGCACTCGGCCAGCAGCGGCGCCCCGGAGCGATCCAGCAGCGTCCACCGGCCGGCCAGCATGACCACGTCCAGGTCGGTCTCGCGGACCATGCGCAGCGGCGCCTGCCACTGGTTCATGCCCACCCCGGCCGCGCCGATGATGCCTTCCTCGCGCATCCGGACCAGTTCCGGGATCGCGCCCGCGATGGCCTCGTCCACGTAGTCGTCGGGGTCGTGGACATAGCAGATGTCCACCCGGTCCAGGCCCAGCCGGGTCAGGCTGTCTTCCAGGCTGCGCCGCACCCCGGCGGCGGAATAGTCGTACCGGCGGCGCAGCCGGTCCGGCACCGCGAACCCGCCCGCGGCCAGGTCAGAACCGGCCGGCGACGGGTTGTCCTCCAGCAGCCGGCCGACCTTGGTGGACAGCACGAACTCCGGCCGCGGCCGGGTGCGCAGCGCGGCGCCGAGCCGGGACTCGGACAGCCCCAGCCCGTAGTGCGGCGCGGTGTCGAAGTAGCGGATGCCGCCGTCCCAGGCCGCCTGCACGGCCGCGGCCGCCTCGGCGTCGCTGGTCTCCCGGTACAGGTTGCCAGCCGACGCCCCGCCGAAGCCGAGCTCGGTCACCAGGAGCGGCGTCTGGCGCACCCGCCGCCGCGGCAGGACCGCGCCGGTCACGGGCGGGGCCGGGGGCGCAGGTGGGACAGGCCGCCGTCCACCGCGAACTCCGTGCCGGTGGTCGAGCCGGCCCGGGGCGAAGCCAGGTACACCACGACCTGGGCCACCTCGTCCGCGCTGACCAGCCGCCCGTGCGGCTGCCGGGCGGCCAGCGCGACCCGCTCGGCGGCCGGGTCGTCGGCCGCGTCGAGCAGCCGGGCCACCCAGGGCGTGTCGGCCGTGCCCGGGTTGACCGCGTTCACCCGGATGCCCTCGGTCAGGCCGTCGGTGGCCATGGCCCGGGTCAGGGCGGACACCGCGCCCTTGCTGGCTGAGTACACGGCGCGCTGCGGCAGCCCGGTGGTGGCCGCGACCGACGACGTGTTCACCACCGCGGCGTGCGCCGACTGGCGCAGGTGGGGCCAGGCCGCGCGGGACACCCGGGCGGTGCCGATCACGTTCACGTTGAGCACGGCCAGCCAGTCCTCGTCGGTGCTGTCCGCCACGCCGCCCGCGGCGCCGATGCCCGCGTTGTTGACCAGCACGTCGAGCCCGCCGAGCTGGTCCACGGCGGCGGCGACCGCGGCCCGCACGGCCGCGTCGTCGGTGATGTCTGCGGCCACGTAACCCGCGCCCGGCGGCAGGTCGGCGGGCGGCGTGGCCG
The DNA here is from genome assembly GCA_036567525.1 of Streptosporangiaceae bacterium. Taxonomy (GTDB): domain Bacteria; phylum Actinomycetota; class Actinomycetes; order Streptosporangiales; family Streptosporangiaceae; genus RYN-230. The sequence continues at coordinate 3,724 of DATCUG010000189.1, forward strand.
CCACGTCCAGCACGACCACGTCCGCGCCCGCCGCGCGGAACGCACGAGCGATGGCGGCCCCGATGCCGGAGGCCCCACCGGTGATGAGCGCGCGCAGCCCGGTCAGCTCACTCATCTCAGGCATCCCTCATCGTCTGCCGCTGCTGGCCCAGGCCATCGATCTCCAGCTCGACCACGTCGCCGGCCCGCAGGTAGGGCCGCTGGCCCGGATTGCCGAGGGCCACCCCGGCGGGCGTCCCGGTGTTGATCACGTCACCGGGGTACAGCGTCATGAACTGGCTGATGTACCAGATCAGGTACCGCACATCGAAGATCATCTTGCTGGTGCTGCTGTCCTGGCGCACCGTCCCGTTGACCGACAGCCGGAGGCCGAGCTGCTGCGGGTCGGGCACCTCGTCCGGGGTGACCAGCCACGGCCCGAGCGGGTTGAACGTGGCGCAGTTCTTGCCCTTGTCCCACTGCCCGCCGCGCTCGATCTGGAAGGTCCGCTCGGACACGTCGTTGCTGATCGCGTAGCCGGCGATGACCCCGGCCGCCGCCTGGGGGCCGTCCAGGTAGGCGGCCTGGCGGCCGATCACCACGGCCAGCTCGACCTCGTAGTCGGTCTTCGCCGAGCCGCGCGGGATCAGCACGTCGTCGGCCGGGCCGACCACGGTGTCCGGCGCCTTCATGAACAGGATGGGCTCGGCGGGCGGGGTGGCGCCGGTCTCGGCCGCGTGGTCGGAGTAGTTCAGCCCGACACAGACGATCTTCCCGGTCGGCGCGAGCGGCGGGCCGAACCGGGCCGGCGGCTCGGCCTCCGGCAGCTCGCCCTCGTCCAGGGCGCCCCGGGCCCAGCTTAGCCCGTGGCCAGCCAGGAAACCGGGATCAACGTCCGTCGTGACCGGCCGGAGGTCATGCCACCGGCCATGCTGGCCGGCCACGACCGGGATCTCACCGCCGGGTGGTCCGCTTCGCGCGAGTCGCATCGGGGCTGCTCGTCCTTTCTGGGCAGGTTTCCGCCGGCCCGGCTGGGCGCCTGGGGTACGCACCGACGGCGGCCGGACCCGGATTCGCAGCCGCAGGGGTCAGCGTAATCTCCGGACCCAACGGCAGCACGGGGTCCCGCCACCAGCCGCGCACCGCGACCGGCCGGCTGTCACCCGGGGGAGGTAGTGGCGTTCGGCAAAATAGGGGGTTATGAGCACAGTCGACGCGGACGTGACGGTTCCGGACGCGGCGGAAGCGGAACTGACCGGGGCCCGGGTGGCCCGGGTCGGTGACCTGGAAGTGCGGCGGCTGATGCCGCTGCGGCGACGGCGCAGCGTCGGGGCCTGGTGCTTCGTGGACCACTACGGGCCGATGTCGGTGGACGGGGTGGCCGGGATGCAGGTGCCGCCGCACCCGCACATCGGGCTGCAGACCGTCACCTGGCTGCTGGCCGGGAACGTGCTGCACCGGGACAGCCTGGGCAGCGAGCAGATGATCCGGCCCGGCCAGCTCAACCTGATGACGGCCGGCCGCGGCATCGCGCACTCCGAGGAGTCACCGGAGGACCATGACCCGGCGCTGCACGGGGTACAGCTGTGGCTGGCGCTGCCCGGGACGGACCGGGACGTGGCCCCGGCGTTCGAGCATCACGCCGAGCTGCCGTCGGCCGGGCTGGCCGGGTTCGAGGTCACCGTGTTCGCCGGGTCGCTGGCCGGGATGCGCTCGCCGGCCACCGTGTTCTCGGCGGTGACCGGCGCGGAGCTGCACGCGGCCCGGGCGGCCAGCGGGCGGCTCAGCCTGGATCCGGCCCACGAGCACATGATCTTCACGGTGACCGGGCAGGCCACGGCGGACGGCACCGGGCTGTCCCCCGGCCAGCTGCTCTACCTGGGCACCGGGCGGGATGGGGTGAACCTGGCCGCGCCGGCGGGCAGCACGCTGCTGCTGCTCGGCGGCGAGCCGCTCGGTGAGCCGCTGCTGATGTGGTGGAATTTCGTCGGCCGGACCCCGGAAGACATCGTCCAGGCAGCCAGGGACTGGACGCAGAGCACCCGGTTCGGCCAGGTCAGCGGGTATCACGGGCGGCCGCTGCCGGCGCCGCCGGTGGACCGGATGTCACTGCTGCGGCGGTGAGCCGTCCGGCGGCCGGTCCCGGTCCCGGCGCAGCACGTGTTCCGTGTGCTCGGCGATCTGGCTGATCAGGCCGCCGGTGCCCGGTCCGAGCAGCTCCCAGGACCGGGCCAGGCCGATGCCGAAGAAGATGGTGACCAGGCTGGCCCCGGCCGACTGGGCCGGCTCGGGGTCCCGCACGGCCGCGCCGATGATTCCCTGGCCCAGGTAGACCAGCATGATGAACAGCAGCAGGTAGGGCCAGCGGCGGGC
>DATCUG010000190.1:0-13240 GCA_036567525.1 Streptosporangiaceae bacterium
TGGCCACCGGTTTTCACGTGACCGACTACCCGATCGGGCAGCGGATCTTCGACGCGGCGGGCCGCAGCCTGGCGGCACGGTGGTCCACCGCCGCGGCGCCGACCGCGTTCCGGGGCACGACCACGACGGGCTTCCCGAACCTGTTCGTGCTCACTGGCCCGAACACCGGGCTCGGGCACAGCTCGCAGGTGTTCATGATCGAGGCGCAGATCAGGTATGTGCTGGGTGCGCTGGCCCATGCCCGCACCCACCACCTCACCCGGCTGGAGGTCCGGCCCGCCGCGCAGGCTGGCTGGGACCGTGCCGTGCAGCGGAAGATGCCGGGCACCGTCTGGCTCACCGGCGGCTGCCACAGCTGGTATCTGGACGATCGTGGCCGCAACGTCACCCTCTGGCCCGGTTCCACCTGGTCCTTCGCCTGGCGGACCCGCCGCTTCGACCCGGCCAGCTACCACCAGGATTCCTGACGTCCCCGGCCCGCGACAGGCGGCACGCGCTTGGTGCGGTCACACGGTGCCTGGCGGCACGATCCAGCGGGCGGGCTGCTCGGTGTGGCGCGCGATGGTGTCGAAATCGCGGTCATAGTGCAGGATCTCCAGGCCCCGCACTCCTGCCGTCGCCGCGACGATGAGATCAGGTATGGAGGCAGACCGGTGCTGCGCCTGCTCCGTCAGCGCTTCCTGAATCTCCGCGGCCTGGTCCCAGATATCTTCGGGCGTATCAACGCGGTCCATGGCTGCTTCGAGCTGCTCTTTCATCCGGGCCCGCTCCTGAATGTTGCGCGCGGAGAAGAGCATCTCGAGTTCCGTGACACCGCAGATGCCGACCAGCGCACGGGTAATCAGCGGCTCTAGTTCCTCGCGGACGGCGGGGAGATGGAGTCTGGCCAGGGCGCTCTTGTCGGCGAGGTAGCGGGTCACCCCCACATCTGCTCCCCGGCCCCGGGCTCCAGTAGGAAGTCGTACGCGCCTGCCTCACCGAGGGCGACCAGGTCGCGCACGGCGGCGATGCGGATCACCTCGCGGAACGCGGCGTTGATGGTCTCCCGGATGGACTCGGTGCCGAGTATCCCGCGCACCCTGTTGAGCTTGTCCATGTCAATGTCCACGCTGGTCTTGGCCATCCCGCTCCTTCCAATTCGGATATCACATCTCTAGAAGACGATACATCCTCTCCCAGCCTTATCTGATATACGAGACGTGGGCGTGAAGTGCTGATGCGGCTGGCCGGCGGGCGGGCCGGGTCAGTGCGGGCTGCGGTACTGGCCCGGGGTCTGGCCCATGGTGCGGGTGAACGTGTCGATGAACGCGCTGGTCGTGGCGAAGCCGCAGCGGCGGGCGGTCGCGGTGACCGAGGTGCCCTCGGCCAGGTGGATGAGTGCGTGCAGCACCCGGGTCTGGGTGCGCCACTGGGGGTAGGTCGTGCCGAACTCGGTGCGGAACAGCCGGGACAGCGTCCGGTCGCTGGTCCCGGCCGCGCGGGCCAGCCAGCTGATCGAGCGGAGCTGGCTGAGGTCATCGGTGACGAGCTGGCAGGCCCGGGCTAGCCGTTGATCCTGGGCACGGGGCAGCGCGAGCGGCTGGACCTCCACCCGGCCCAGCCGGTCGATGAGCACGGCGCGGATACGCCGTTCTTCGGCCCGCGGCAGCCCGGCCTCGGTGCACGCGATCATCAGCTCGCGGATCAGCCCGCCGGCCGCGACAACCGTCGGGGTACCGCCGGGCAGCGGCGCGGCGGCGGCGGCGAACCCCACCGAGTGGAACGACGTGTGCCCGTAGAAGCGGTGCTCGTGCCAGATCCCGGCCGGGATCCAGACGGCCCGGTCGGGCGCGGCCACCCACGAACCGTGCTCGGTCGTGATCGCGATGACCCCGGTGCTCACGTAGATCAGCTGGTGCTCGTCGTGCCGGTGCCGGTCGATGACGTCGCCGGCCGCGTAGGCCTGCACGTGGGTGGGCACCTCAGGGTGGTGGCGGATATCCGACACAACTAGGCAGATTACGGGAAGCGCGCACGGCCGGCTCACGGCAGGGTCGACGGGTGACGACCTTCCAGACCGCCACCCCGCCCGCCCGCGCGGCCGCCCCGTGGCGGCGGATGCGGGTATGGGCCGCCGCGCATGCCGTCGACGACTTCTACCAGGGCCTGGTGCCCGCCGCCGTGCCGTACTTCGTGCTGGAGCGGCACATCAGCTACGTCGGTGCGTCCGGTCTCGCGCTGGCCGCGACGCTGGGCAGCGCGCTGCCCCAGATTCTCGTTGGCATGGTGGCGGACCGGCGCCGGCTCACCTGGCTGGCCCCGCTCGGCATGAGCCTGGCCGGTCTCGGCGCCGGGCTGGCCGGCCTCGCCCCGGGCTACCCGCTGGTGTTCACCCTGATCCTCGTGTCCGGGCTCGGCGTCGCCATGTTCCACCCGCCAGCCGGCCGTGACGCGCGGCGCGCCGCCGGTGGCAGCGCCACCGCGATGAGCTACTTCGCCGCCGGTGGCAGCATCGGCTTCTTCGTCGCCCCCGCGGTCGCAACGCCGGTGCTCGACGGGCTCGGGCTCGGCGCGACCGCGCTGTTCATCCCCCCGGCTGTGCTGATGGGCTTCGTGCTGCTGCGCCACCAGCACCGCAGCCACCCCGCGGCCCGCGGCCAGGCCGCGGCCAGCGGCACCGACCGGCCGCGGCTGTTCGCGGCGCTGACCTGTGTCGAGGTGATCCGCTCCACGATCTCCTTCGGCGTCAACACGTTCGTGTCGCTGTACTGGATCCGGCACCTCGGCGGGTCCAGCGCGCTGGGCGGCACCGCGCTGACGCTGGAACTGGCCGGCGGGGTGCTCGGCACGCTGGCCGGCGGCCGGATCGCGGACCGGCTCGGCCTGGTCCGCACCGTCCAGCTGGGCAACGGCCTGCTGCTGCCGGCGCTGGTCGCGCTGCTGTGCTGCGACAGCAAGTACGGTGCGCTGCCGCTGGTGTTCCTGGTCGGCCTGGTGACCAACATCCCGTTCGCCGTGCTGGTCAAGCTGGGCCAGGACTACCTGCCCTCGCGGCCGGGCACGGCCGCCGGAGTCACGCTCGGCCTGGCCGTCAGCGCGGGTGGCCTGTTCCTGCCACTGCTCGGCCTGGTCGCCGACCAGCACGGCCCACGTGGTGCGTTCGTCGTGCTGGCGGTGCTGCCCATTGTCGCCGTCGCCGTCTCGGCCCTGCTGCGGGAACCCGGCCCGGTGGCCTGACCGCCGTTACAGCCGCATCGCGGCCGGCAGCACGTAGTAGTAGAGCAGGCCGATCAGGATGAGGTAGCCCAGGATGACCAGCGTCCAGCCGAAGTTGTGCCGGATCACCACGCCCTCGCGGCGCACGTAGCTGCTGGTCGAGACGCCCACGCTGGTGGTTTGCGGTGCCACCGGCTTGCCGACCTCAGCACCGACCGAGTTGAGCGAGGGGAGCAGCAGCAACGGCATGCGCAGCAGGCCGCCAACCGCGTACTGGAACCCGCCGAACAGCGCGTTGGTCGACGTGTTGCTGCCGGAAAGCGCGACCCCGATCCAGCCCAGGATCGGCGCCAGCAGGATGAACCAGGTGCCGACCCGGGAGAAGCCATAGGCCAGCGTGCTCGCCATCCCGGCGTAGTTGAACACCGTGGCCAGCCCGAACACGATCGGGGCGACCAGCAGCGCACCCCACGTCTGGGCGAAGCTGCGCTTCACCGCGGCCACGATCTGTGCCACCCCCACCCGCAGTACGGCCAGGATGACCAGCAGGGAGATGAGGATCCAGGTGCCGGCGATGGCAGGTGCGAACTTCCAGGCGACCGCGACCGTGTCATGTGACGGCAGCGAGCTGATCGCGTCGACCTCTGGCTTGACGAATGTGTAGTCGCCGAGGTGTGACCACGGCCCGGTGCCGGCCACCACGACCACGATCAGGATGCCGAACGCCAGGAAGGCGGGTACCGCCGCCCGGCCACCCGGGCGTTCCCCGGCGCCTGATGTACCGGCCGGCCCGGCACCGGCCGGCCCCGCACCGGCCGCCCCATCACCGGCCGACCCCGCACCGGCCGGCCCCGCACCGGTCGTCCCGGTCCCAGTTGGTCCCGCAGCCGCTGGCCCGGCGCTGGCTGGCCCGGCGCCCACCAGGGCGGCATCCGCGGCGACCGGCACCCCGCCGTAGCCAAGGGTTTCGGCGGGCCGCCAGTACCGCAGCAAGAGCAGCAGCGCACCGAACGACACCAGGGCGCCAATGACGTCGGGCAGGTAGGGACCGAGCCACTGGGAGGTGGGGAACTGGCCGAGTATGTACGAGAGGGAGGCCACGACGGGCAGTGGCCACACGCCCCGCAGACCCCGGCGGCCGGTGACCAGGTAGATGAGGATCCACGGGGGAAGCAGGGCCAGCACGGCCACGATCCGCCCAACCGAGGCGGACAGGGTGAGCAGTGGCACGTTGGTGACGGTGGCCAGGGCGATGATAGGCGCGCCCAGGGCGCCGTACGAGACCGGGGCATTGTTGCCGATGGCGGCCACCCGGATGGCATCGAGCTCCGCCACCCCCAGGCCGACCAGGATGGGCGCGATCACCGCCCACGGATACCCGAACCCGACCAGGCCCTCCAGCAGCGCACCCATCGCCCACGCCATGATGATCGCCTGTACCCGGACGTCGGCGGTGGCCTGAGTGATCAGCCATTGCCGGAAATGACCGAAGGCACCCGTCTCCACCAGGACGTTGTAGATCACCACCCCCCAGAAGACGATCCAGTCGATGGACCAGACCCCGGTCCCCGCCCCAATCCCCCAGGCGCCGAACGTGCTACCAGCCGGGGCGTTCCAGATGGTGATGGCCATCACGATGGTGACGACGGCGCCAATGATCACCGCCAGCCAGGCGGTCACCCGCATGACGGCCAGCAGGACCAGCAATAAGGCGAGCGGGATCAGCGCCACCAGGGTGCTGCCCAGGATCGAGTTCAGCGGGTCGAGAGTCTGGGTGAAGCCTGCTGCGGCAAGAAACATGGACGGCAACCTCCCGCTGCGCTGCGCTGTGCCATTCCAGGCCCCCGCTCCGGGATAACCGAGATCATTACGCACATCCCGGATGTATTCAATAGCCACCTGGTGATCACCAGGTCAGCGCTCCGTGAATGGTGCGCGGCGAACCGGGCTTCAGCGAACCGGGTTGCGGCCGGGGCCGGATCCGGTGCGGCCATGCTGGGCCGCCTGGGCCACGATGGTGGCGGCCAGGTCGCGCACCGGCACGTTGCTGCGCTGGGAAGCGCGGCGGAGCATGTCGAAGGCGGCGCGTTCCCCACACGCTGACTGGGCCATGATCACGCCCTTGGCCTGCTCGATCACGGGCATGGTGGCCAGCCGGGCCTGCAGCCGCATCTGCTCGGATCGCTGCAGGAGCTCGCGGTGGGCGGGAGATGACTGGCGTTCCCGCCTGGCGTCGGTCACCGCTTGCCGGACAACCCGGTTTTCGGTGTGCACGTATTCGGTGTGCTCGGCCAGTTGCCTGGCCCGGTCACAGGCCGCTGCCGCCTGGGAGAGCACCGGGCCGGGCGGCGTGCGGACCCGGTCGCCGGCGGCTGGCGCTGACGACATGGCCGCAGCATCGGCATATGACACGGTCGTCATGACAGCATTTTCGCACCTGGCCAGCTAGCCGCGCCGGCGGCAAGCCATGTTTTTTTCCGCGCGGCCGGCGGTGGCGGCCAGCGGCCGGGCCGGTGTGTTTGCCGTCTGCGGTGGGCGGTAGCAAGGCGAGGTGCTTGCCGCCCGGTCACCGCAGCCGGTCCGGGCCGGCCCGGACCGCGGTGCGCAGGCCGGGCGGCCGGGCCTGGTGATCGCGGGCCTGCTGGCGGCGGCATCAGCCACGACCTGGCCTGGCGGATCATGCTGGCCCTCGGGGCGGTCCCGGCGCTGGCGGTGTTCTGGCTGCGCCGCCGGATCAGGGAAACGCCGCGGTTCCTGCTGGCCCAGCAGGAGGCCAGCGACATCCGGCAGCAGGCCGCGGTGCGCGGCCAGCCGCACGGGATCCGGGGGGTGCTGGCGGAGCCGCGGCTGCTGCGCTGGCTGGCCGGGGCCAGCCTGTGCTGGCTGCTGTTCGACTTCGTCTACTACGGCAACACCATCGCCAGCCCGATGATCACCAAGCTGGTCTCACCGCATGCCAGCCTGACCGGGGCCGCCCTGATCACGCTGGCCGTCTTCGCGGTGGCCGCGCTACCCGGCTACCTGCTGGCCGCGTTCACCATCGACAAGATCGGCCGGCGGCGGATGCAGGCGGGCGGGTTCACCGTGATGGCCCTGGCTTTCCTCGGGCTGTGGCTCATCCCGGGAGCCACCACCACCCTGCTGCCGTTCCTGCTGCTGTTCGGCGCGACCTACTTCTTCGCCGAATTCGGGCCGAACACCACCACGTTCGTCTACCCGGCCGAGATCTTCCCGGTCCGGGTCCGCACCACCTGCCACGGCATCGCCGCGGCGAGCGGCAAAATCGGGGCCTTCATCGGCACGTATGCGCTGACCGCGCTGCTGCCGGTGGCCGGGTTCGCCAGGATCAGCGGCCTGGTCGCCGGGATCTCGATCGTCGGCGCGCTGCTCACGGTCGGCCTGCTGCCCGAGCCGAAGGGGATAAGCCTGGAGGAGCTCAGCGAAACCGGGGGCCCGGGCTGGCTGCCCCGCCGTGCGGCTGGGCCAGCAGGCAGCCCCAGGCTGGCCGGCCCCGCACCGGTGCCGGCCAGCCGGCGGCCGGGGCACGAGCAAAATTCCCAGTCTGCTGAACGCTAGTGCCCGCGACTGGCCTGGCCTGGCCCCCGGCCGTCCGGGGCGGGTTTGCCTGCCGGAGCCAGGGAAGTACGTGTAGCTATGCAGATGATCGATCGCCTGGAGCAGGAAGACCGCCTGGACCGGGTCATAACGCCAAGTCAGAACGTGGCGCGGAAGCTGCGCCCGGGCCGGTTCCGGGACGCGCTGTATGGCGTCTGGCTGGGGCACCCGCTCCACCCGGTGCTGGTTCAGGCCCCGGTCGGTGCCTGGCTGTCCGCGGCCGTGCTCGACCTGTTCCCGCACGGTGAGCGGGAGAGCCGGCGGCTGGTCGCGTTCGGCCTCCTCGCCTCGGCCCCGGCTGCCCTGGCCGGTGCGGCCGACTGGTCGGAGCAGCACGAGCAGCAGATGCGGGTGGGCACCGTGCACGCGGCGGCGAACATCACCGCGAGTTCGCTCTACGCCGCCTCGCTGGCCGTCCCGGGCCGCCGGGCGGCCAAGACGCTGCGGTTCGCCGGGCTGATGATGGCCGCCGTGGGCGGCCTGCTGGGTGGCCACATCTCGTTCCGCCAGGCGGGCGGGGCGAATCAGGCCGAACCGGTGCCCCACCTCGTCGAGCCAGGGTGGCACGACGTGATGCCGGCCGAGGAGGCGCGCGCCCAGGGAACCGCCAAAGCCATGATCGGGGACGTGCCGGTGGTGGTCATCGCGGATGGCGGCAGCATGCACGTGCTGGCCGACCACTGCAGCCACCTGTCCGGGCCACTCTCCGATGGCGAGGTCAGCGATGGCTGCCTGACCTGCCCCTGGCACGGCAGCACGTTCCGGATCTCCGACGGCGCGGTCATGCGGGGCCCGGCCACCGCCCCGCAGCCCGTCTTCGAGACCCGCGTCCAGGGCGGCATCGTGCAGGCCTGCCTGCCCGGAGCGGGCTGACATGCCAGCCAGCACCGGGCCAGCCAGCACCGATCCAGCCAGCACTGGGCCGGACGGCTGGCCGCTGACCGCGCGGGCCTTCCGCGCCGCGGCCGAGTCCGGGCGGCTGGACCTGCCGTTGCCGGGCAGCGGGCAGACCTGGAAACGCTGGGTGGCGCTCGCGGACCTGGCCGAGGAGGATCTGTCGCTGGCGCGGCTCGCCGAAGGGCACGCTGACGCGGTGGCCATCCTGGCCGAGCTCGGCGGGCCGCCACCCCCGCCGGGCAGCTTGTGGGGCGTGTGGGCCGCTAACCCACCAGGTCCCAGCCTGGAAGCGGCCAGCACCGGCGCGGGCTGGCGGCTGCGCGGCACCAAGCAGTACTGCTCGGGCGCGCGGACCTGTACCCATGCCCTGGTCACAGCGGCCGCAGCCGATGGCATGCGGCTGTTCTCGGTGAGTACCGAAGGCCTGGCCCCGCGGCCGGGAACGTGGCCGGCGGTGGGCATGGCGGCCAGCGACACCCTGGACATCGATGTCGACGGCGTGCCCGCCGAGCCACTCGGCGTGCCCGGTGCGTACACCAGCCGCCCCGGCTTCAGCCACGGCGGTATCGGCGTGGCCGCGTGCTGGTACGGCGGCGCCCGCGCGGTGGGCCGCACCTTGCTGGCCGCGGCGGCCAAACGGGACGTCGGGCCACACGCGCTGGCCCACCTGGGCGCGGTGGACATTGCCCTGGACACCGCCCGGACAGCGCTCCGCCAGGCCGCGGCCGAGATCGACGCTGACCCGGATGACCTGAGCAAAGCCGGTGACGCCCGGGCGCTGCGGGTACGGGCCATCACCGAATCCGCGGCCACCGATGTCCTTGGCCACGTTGGCCGGGCACTGGGCGCCGGCCCGCTGTGCCACGACGCGGCCCACAGCCGTGCCGTCGCCGATCTCACCGTCTACCTCCGGCAGCACCACGCCGAACGCGACCTGGCCGCGCTCGGCGCGCTCGCCGCCGAACGGGGGACCGAATGGTGACGGCACCGGCCCCTTCCGGGCCGGCCTGTCCCGGCGAGACGCCCACGGCGACGCTGGGGATGGAATACTTCGACCAGCTCTACGCGGACTCGGCCGACCCGTGGGGGTTCACCACCCGCTGGTACGAGGCCCGCAAATACGCGCTCAGCCTGGCCCTGCTGCCCGCCGAGCGGTACCGCGACGCCTTCGAGCCCGGCTGCTCCATCGGGGTGCTGACCGAACTGCTGGCCCGGCGGTGCGACCACCTGCTGGCCTGCGACGGCGTAGCCGCCGCCGTGCGCGAAGCCACCGCCCGGACCGCACAGCTGCCGGATGTCCAGGTCCAGCGCGCGGTCATCCCCGATGACTGGCCGCCTGCCCAGTTCGACCTGATCGTGTTCTCCGAGATCCTGTACTACTTCGCGGGCGACGACCTGGCCCGGGTGCTCCGCCTCGGTGTGTCCAGCCTGCGCCCGGGCGGCACCCTGCTGGCCGTGCACTGGCGCCACCCGGTCGCTGAGTACCCGCGCAGCGGCGACGAGGTGCACCAGGCGCTGGCCGGGCAGGCCGGCCTGGCCCGGCTGGTCAGTCACCGCGAGCCGGACCTCCTCGCCGAGGTGTACATCCGCGGCGAGGGCCAGCCGCGGTCGGTAGCCCAGGCCGGTGGGCTGGCATGATCCAGGCGGTCGGCGTGGTGATTCCGGCGCACAACGAGGAGGATCTGCTGCCGGCCTGCCTGGCCGCGGTGCGGAAAGCGGCCAGGAGACTGCACCGGACCGCGGTCCACCTGGTGGTGGTAGCCGACGCGTGTACCGACCGGACGGCGGAGCAGGCCCGGCGCGGTGGCGCGGTGGTACGGGAGATCCAGGCCCGGTGCGTTGGCGCGGCGCGCCGCACCGGCATGGGCGAGGTGCTCCGCCAGACCCGGCACTGTGCCCGCGGGCGGGTCTGGCTGGCTACGACCGACGCGGACACGCTCGTCCCGCCCGAGTGGCTCGGCCAGCAACTGCGCTACGCCACCGGCGGCTGGGACGCGGTCGTCGGCACGGTGACGGTGGCCGACTGGAGTGAGCGCCCGCCCAGCCTGCCGTCCCTGTTTCACCAGCATTACCGCACGGGCAGCGCGGGATCCCACCCGCACGTGCACGGGGCCAACCTCGGCTTCACCGCGAGTGCCTACCTCGCGGCCGGCGGCTTCCGGCCCAGCCGCACCGCTGAGGACCACGCCATGGTGGCCGCACTCACGGCTGCGAATCGCCGGATCCTGCGCACCACCGAGATCAACGTGCTGACGTCCGCGCGCCGCCAGGCCCGCGCACCGCGGGGTTTCAGCCACCTGCTAGCAGAACTGGAGTGATGACATGGCAACCAGGAAACAGACCCAGGCGGCCAGGACCAATGTGAAGAAGGCACAGCGGTCCGCGGCCAGCAAGAAGACCATTTCCAAGATGCCTGCGGAGACCCGGACCGCACTGGGTAAGCAGGGCGCGGCCGTGGCCAAGCGCAAGCGCACGGGCGGTTCTGCCCCCAAGACCCGGGCGGAACTGTACGAGATGGCCAAGAAGCGCGATCTGCCCGGGCGCTCCAAGATGGGGCGCGATGAACTGGCCAAGAAGCTAGGGGTGAAGTAGTGGCACGCCGGCTGCGACAGTGAGTGAACTGTCGCGCAGTGATGTTGCCGGGCCGGGCATCAGCCGCCGCCGGTGCGGCCGGGGGTTCAGGTACTTCCGGCCGTCTGGCGGGCCGGTCCGCGATCCCGCCACGCTGGCCAGGATCAAGGCACTGGTCATACCGCCCGCCTGGGAACAGGTGTGGATCTGCCCGGACCCGGATGGGCACATCCAGGCGGTCGGGACGGACGCGGCCGGCCGGCGGCAGTACCTCTACCACGAGCGCTGGCGGCAGGAGCAGGACCAGCAGAAGTTCGACCGGATGCTGGAATTCGGCCGGGCGCTGCCCCGGATCCGGGAGACGGTGCTGGCCCGGCTGGGCACCCGGGGCCTGCACCGCGACCGGGTCCTGGCCGCGGCGATCCGGCTCATCGACCTAGGATTCTTCCGGGCCGGCGGGGAGGAGTACGCGGCCGAGAACGGCACCTACGGCCTGGCCACCATCCGCCGCGAGCATGTGGTCTGCGGAGGCCGGCAGCTCACCTTCGAATACCCCGCCAAAGGCGGGATCCAGCGCGAGCAGGCCGTCGCAGACGAGCAGCTCTGCACCGTGGTGCGCAGTCTCAAACGCAGGCGGTGGGGCGGCAGCGAGCTGCTGGCCTGGCGCGACCGCACCGGCAGCCACGATGTGACGGCCGCGGACATCAACGACTACCTGCACGAGATCTCCGGCGCCGGCTTCACGGCCAAGGACTTCCGCACCTGGAACGCGACCGTGCTCGCGGCGGTGGGCCTGGCCGTGTCCGAGCACGCCCGGACCGACGGCGCCCGCCAGCGCGCGGTGGCCCGGACCGTGCGCGAAGTGGCCGGCTACCTGGGCAACACACCCGCCGTCGCGCGCGGCTCCTACATCGACCCGCGCGTCATCGACCGCTATCTGCACGGCGTCACGATCGCCCGCCAGCTGGACAGCCTGGGCGCGGCCAGCAAGTTTGGCGAGCTGGCCACCCAGGGCCGGCCGGAAGCCGCCGTGCTGCAGATCCTGCGCGCGGATGAGAAGGCCGCGGCGCAGCGCGGCAGGGCTAGCGCCGCGGCCGGGACGGCAGCGGTACGCGGCCCGGCTCCAGAGCTGAGTACGCGACAGCGTGACTGACCTGCGCAGGGGTGGCGTAAATCCGGTCCGGGATGCGGCCGAGCGCGGTCAGCGTTTCCCGGTCAGCTCCCTGGGCCCGGGCACACCGCGTCAGCTGGCCCCGGGTAGCCGGGTATCCCGGCCCGGCCAGAAACTCATGCACCCTGATGAAAACAGCCTGCGCCACCAACGGTCCTTTCTGGGCGGCCCCGCCTGATATGCGAGGCCAGCCCTTCCCATGGCAACCGCGTTCAAACCGGCCAGATCGCGCTGCCGGGAGGCGCCTGGCCGGGGCGCGGCGTGCCGCTCGGGGTACGCCGGTGGGAGGCTGCCGCGGCCGACCGCGGCCAGCAGTTCGGCCAGGTGCATGGCTTCCCGGCCGCCGCTGTCCAGCTCATGGATCTGGGTCCGGCAGGAGAAGCCCTCGGCCAGCACGACCGCGGCCGGGTCGGCGTCGCGGAGCCGGGGGAGCAGCACCTGCTCGGCCAGGGCCCGGCTGACACCGGCGTGGCCGGGCTGGAAGCCGAAGTTGCCGGCCAGCCCGCAGCATCCCGAGGGCAGCTGCTCAGCCCGGGCGCCCGCGGCATCCAGCAGCCTGGATTCCGCCGCCGAGCCCAGCACGGCATGCTGGTGGCAGTGCACCTGGGTGAGCACCTCGCGGCCGGCCAGCGACGCTGGCTGCCAGCCGGGGGTGTGGCCGTCCAGCAGTTCGGCCAGGGTCAGCGTGTGATCGCGGAGCCGGAGCACATCCTGGTCGTCGGGGAACAGCTCGGGCGCGTCGCTGCGGAACACCGCGGTGCAGCTCGGCTCCAGCCCGACCACGTACCCGCCGTCCCGGACGTGCCCGGCCAGCGTGGTCACGGTGCGCTGGAGCATCCGCTTGGCCGTGCTGAGCTGGCCGGTGGAGATCCAGGTCAGCCCACAGCACACCGGCTCGGCCGGGAGGCGTACCTGCCAGCCCGCGCCCTCCAGCACCTCGATCGCGGCCTGCCCGACGTGCGGCTGGAAGTAGTTGGTGAAGGTATCGGGCCACAGCAGCACGCTGCCCCGCTCGCCGGTCCCGCGCGGGCCGCGGCGGGCATACCAGCGCTGCAGGCTCTCGGTGGCGAACAGCGGCACCTCGCGGGGTTCCACCCCGGCGGCCAGCGCGCCGGCCCGGTGCAGGCCCGGGGTGTGGCTCAGCGCGTTGACCGGGCCGGCCAGCCGGAGCCGGTGCACCGCGCGGGCCAGCACCGGCAGCCAGCCGAGCGACAGGTCGGAGCGGGGCCGCCGCCATGGCCGGCCCGCCCAGTGGTGGGCCAGGAATTCGGCCTTGTACGTGGCCATGTCCACGTTGGCCGGGCAGTCGGTCTTGCAGCCTTTGCAAGCCAGGCACAGATCGAGGGCGGCACGGACCGCGGTAGACCGCCAGCCGTCCGCGATGGGCGAGTCCTGGTGGCCGTGCAGCATCTCGAACAGCAGCCGGGCCCGGCCCCGGGTGGAATGCTCTTCCTCCCGGGTGACCTGGTAGGAGGGGCACATCACCGAGCCACTCTTGTTGTCAGGGCGGCGGCATTTCCCGATCCCGACGCAGCGGTTGGCGGCCTGGGCGAACGAGCCGCCGTCATGCGGATAGCGGAAGAACAGGTCCTGCGGGGCGGCTGGCGCCCAGTCACCGCCCAGCCGCAGGTGCTCATCCAGCCGGGCCGGCCGGACCACCTTGCCCGGGTTCATCATGTTGCCCGGATCGAAGATGTCCTTCAGCTCGCCGAACGCGCGGACCAGGTCCGGGCCGAACATCCGGTCCAGCAGCTCGCCGCGGGACTGGCCGTCGCCGTGCTCACCGGACAG
>DATCUG010000191.1:0-2651 GCA_036567525.1 Streptosporangiaceae bacterium
GTACGGCGGCCGGCCGCGCTCGTAGGCGGCGGCTGCGGCGCCGAACGAGGTGGCCTGCTCCTGCCGCCGGGCCGCGCCGGGCTGGTCAGCGGGGCGGGCGTTGTCGGCGGGCATGCCGGAATCATCCCAGGCGGGCTGCGCGCAGAGTGTCAGTGGCCCCGCTTAGCGTGTCTCCCGTTACCCCGGGTGCCGGGGAGCCAGCCTCAGGAGGAGAGATGCTGATCGACTGTGACCGGTGCGAGATGCGCGGCATCGCCTGCCCGGACTGCGTTGTCACCGCGCTGCTCGGCCCCGCCCAGCCGCAGCCTGACCTGGACCCGGCGGAGCAGCGCGCGCTCCGCGTGCTGGCTGACGCCCGGCTGGTGGCGCCGCTCCGGCTGCACCCGGTGTCCCGGGCGTCGTGACCGGTCGGATGGACCCCCCGGCCTGCACCTAGCCGGGGCTGAAGATGCGGGAGCAGAATCGAACGAGTCGGTTACGTGGCTCGCCGGAGTTCGCGAAGCGGTGGAATTCGCTGTGCCAGCTTCGCTAGTCTCAGCCCCGACCGGTTCGCTTCCCAGCCACCACATTGGTGACGGCATCCGGTCACCGCCGAGTCTTTGCGCTGGCCAGGCGTGGCCAGCACGAGAGCCGGGGACCCACCGGAGGACGCGCCGGGCACCGCCCGGGAGCACGGGTCCACCAGGGGTGAATCGGCCGGGCTGTGCGCAGCCGGGCCGTAGGGCATCTTCCACAGCCCGAACCCGTCAGCTCACCCGGTAGGCGGGGTGGAAGAAGGAGCGTGATCACGCAGGTGAGTACGCGTCCAGGTGGTGAACGCGGCGACTGGCGGGATAAACGCGACCGGGTGGTGCGTCTCGCCCACGGCAAGGCGCTGCGCTACGGCGTGGCCGCCGGGGTGAGCCTGGCCACGGCTGGCGGCCTCATCGTGGCCAATACGGCCGGAGCGGCGCCGAAGCCGACCATGCACCAGGTGCAGAAGATGGTCAACAAGCTCACCGCCGAAGAGAACGTGGCCGTGCAGATGTACGACCAGTCGGCGGAGCAGCTGAAGAGCGCCAACCAGCGGCTGGCCCTGGTCAACCGCCAGGTCAAGGAGGATCAGGCCAAGTTCAGCGCGATGCGCGAGCAGATCGCGACGATCGCCGCCACCGCGTTCGAGAACGGCACCATGACCCAGATGGGTGCGCTGCTGACCTCCAACAACCCGCAGGCCGTGCTGAACCAGGCCTCGGTGCTGCTGCAGCTGTCCAGCGACCGGTCGGCGCAGATCAAGGCGTTCATCGCCACCGCCGCCCAGCTGGCCAGCGCCCAGCAGATGGCGCGCCGGACCCAGCAGGGCATCGCCACCCTGGAGTCGCAGCGGCTGGCCAGGAAGAAGTCCATCGGCCGGACGCTGGGCAAGCAGAAGGCCATCCTGGCTACGCTGACCGCCGCGCAGCAGCAGCAGGTGACCGGCTCCTCGCTCGGTGGCAATGGCAGCACCACGGCGACCGACCCGGTCCCGGTGAGCGGCGCGGCCGGCCAGGCCGTCTCGTACGCCTACTCCAAGCTGGGTGACCCGTACGTGTACGGCGCGACCGGCCCGAGCTCGTTCGACTGTTCCGGGCTGGTGCAGGCGGCCTGGGCCTCGGCCGGGGTGTCCATCCCGCGGACCACCTACGAGCAGGTAGCGGCGCTGCCCGCGGTCTCCACCAGCAACCTGCAGCCGGGCGACCTGCTGTTCTTCGCTGGCGACAGCCACGTCGGCCTGTACGTGGGCGGCGGGTACCTGATCGACGCCCCGCAGACCGGGCAGGACGTGGAGAAGGTGGCGCTGTCCGGCTGGTACAGCGCCAACCTGGACAGTGCCGCACGGCCCTGAGCCGCGCTTAAGATCAGTGCCTGATGCCTAAGGTCCTGATCGTCACCAATGACTTCCCGCCGCGCGCGGGGGGCATCCAGTCGTTCATTCACGCGCTGGCCACCCGGCTGCCCGCGGGCGGTGTGGTGGTGTACGCGCCTGCCTGGGCGGGCGCGGCCGAGTTCGACCAGCGGCAGCCGTTCCCGGTGCTGCGGCATCCCACGTCGCTGATGCTCCCGGTGCCGTCGGTGCGGGCCCGGGCGGTCCGCGCGCTGACCGAGCACGGCTGCGACCGGGTGCTGTTCGGCGCGGCCGCACCGCTCGGCCTGCTCGCCCCCGCGCTGCGCGCGGCCGGGGCCAAGCGGATCGTCGCGGTCACCCATGGCCACGAGGCCGGCTGGGCCGCGCTGCCCGGCGCGCGTATGCTGCTCCGCCGGATCGGCGACTCGGTGGACGTGGTCACCTATCTCGGCGAGTACTTCCGGGCGCGGCTGGCCCGGGCGCTGTCCCCGGCGGCGGTGGCCCGGATGGCCCGGCTGGCCCCCGGCGTGGACACGACGGAGTTCCGGCCCGGCGCCGGCGGGGCCGCGATCCGGGACGAGCTCGGCCTGGGCGGCCGGCCGGTGGTGGTCTGCGTGTCCCGGCTGGTGCGGCGCAAGGGCCAGGACACCCTGCTGCGGGCCTGGCCCGCGGTCCGCGCCCGGGGTGGCGATCCCGCCCTGCTGCTGGTGGGCAGCGGCCCGGCCGACGGCCGGCTGCGGCGGCTGGCCAGCCAGCTCGGGGTGGCGGACTCGGTGCTGTTCACCGG
>DATCUG010000192.1:0-2721 GCA_036567525.1 Streptosporangiaceae bacterium
GCCGAGCTGGGCGCCACCGTGCTCATCGCGGCCGGCCAGCGCGCACCGCGGGCGGCTGGCTGACCAGGCCGTCGTCAGCCACCGGCCAGGCACGTTGTTGACGTTGAAATGAGTGCTGCTGGAGCTACACCTACATCAACATCAACTTCGGATGGGGTGAACCGTGGGGCTGGCGGGGGCAGTGGGACTGGGGCCGGCCGGTGCCGCTGGGGCTGCGCGCCTGGGCGGTGGCCCGGACCAGGCGAGGGCGTTGGGAAGGCTGGAGGGTTTCTGTGGGCCGGCGGTGAACGTCCTGCGGTGGGCCTAGGTACACCCCCCGCTCCGGGGGGCAGGCTTACTGTGCCGGGCCGGCCCGGCCGGGCAGACTGGAGCGGTCACAGCCTGCCGAGGGAGACCAGCGATGAGCAGCGGAACGACATCCGGGGGCAACCCGGCCAGGCACACCCGGCGGCCCTGGCTGGCCGCGGGCTACACCGCCACCGTCCGCCTGCTGGGGCTGTACGGGCTGCTGCTGGCTGGGGCCGCGCTGCTGCTGGCCCTGCTGGCGCCGCTGGCCATCGGGGCCTTGCTGATCATCCGGGTGCTCAGCCGGCAGGCGCAGGCGGTGGCCGTGCTGGCCAAGCCGGGGCCGCACGGCGGCACCATCCACCCCGTGGTCCTCCCGGACGCCGCCGGCCCGCACATCCTGCAGCGGCTGGCCATCGGCGGGCTCGTGCTGCTGGCCGGGCTGGCCGTCACCGCGCTGCTGCTGCCCTTCCTGCTGCAGGCCATCCGGAGCCTAACCTGGCTGACCAGGCGGGTAGTGGCCGGCTGGAGCGGCGTGCCAGTGGCCGGCCGGGAGCTGCCGCCACCGGGCGCCTACGCCTCGCCGAGGGGGTACTGGCGGCGCCTCGGCTGGCTGCTCACCGACCCGGCCACCGGGCGGGACCTGCGCTGGACCACGCTGAACAGCCTGCTGGGCTGGATCCCGACGCTGCTGCCCGCCGGGCTGATAGCGCTGGGCCTGATCGGCTTCCTGGCGCCGGCGGCGCGTTTCGCGGTGCCGCCGCCCGCGTTTCCCGGGAACAGCCCGCCGGTGCTGGTGGTCATCGGCATCGCGTGCGTGGTGACCGGGCTGGGCTCGGCCCCGTGGCTGCTCCGGGCGTACGGGCTGGCCGCCGGGCTGCTGCTGGCCCCGGCCGGGCAGGCCGAGCTGACCCAGCGGGTGCGGCATCTGGCCCAGACCCGGGCCGAGGCCATCGACACCGGGGCGGCCGAGATGCGCCGGATCGAGCGGGACCTGCACGACGGCGCCCAGGCCCGGCTGGTGGCCATGGGCATGACACTGGACGCGGCCGGCCAGCTCATCGACGACAACCCGGCCGCCGCCCGGGCGCTGCTGCTGGAAGCCAGGGACGCGTCGGTGCGCGCGCTGACCGAACTGCGTGACCTGGTCCGCGGCATCCACCCGCCGGTGCTGGCCGACCGCGGCCTGGCCGACGCGGTGCACGCCCTGGTGCTGGACTGCCCGCTGCGCGCCCGGCTGGCCGCCGACCTGCCTGGCCGGCTGCCCGCCCCGGTGGAGTCGGCCGCCTACTTCGCCGTCAGCGAGCTGCTGGCCAACGTGGCCAAGCACGCCGACGCCACCCAGACCTGGGTGGACATCCGGTATCTGGATGGGATGCTGCGGGTGGGCGTCACCGACAACGGGCGCGGTGGCGCTGACCCGGCCCGCGGCACCGGGCTGCGCGGCATCGAGCGCCGCCTGGCCGCATTCGACGGTGTCACGGCGGTGAGCAGCCCGCCCGGCGGGCCCACCGCGGTGACCATGGAGATTCCGTGCGCGTTGTCATCGCCGAAGACCTCTTCCTGCTGAGGGACGGCCTGGCCCGGATGCTCGAGGCCCATGGCCTGGAGGTCACCGGCTCGGTGGACAACGGGGACGACCTGCTGGCCGCGGTGACCGCGGCCCGGCCGGACGTGGCCGTGGTGGATGTCCGGCTGCCGCCGACGTTCACCGACGAGGGGCTGCGCGCGGCGCTGGCCGCCCGGCGCGCGGCCCCCGGGCTGCCGGTCCTGGTGCTGTCCCAGTACGTCGAGCAGCTGTACGCCCGCGAACTGCTGGCCGAGGGCAGCGGCGGGATCGGCTACCTGCTCAAGGACCGGGTGATGGACAGCACCCAGTTCGTCGACGCGGTGCGCCGGGTGGCCGCGGGCGGCACCGCGATGGACCCGGAGGTGATCAGCCGGCTGCTGGCCCGCGGGGCGGGCGACGGCACGCTGGCCGCGCTCAGCCGGCGGGAGCACGAGGTGCTCGGCGTGATGGCCGAAGGCCGGTCCAACGCGGCCATCGCGCAGCGCCTGGTCATCACCGAGCGGGCGGTGGCCAAGCACACCGCGTCGATCTTCCTCAAGCTCGGCCTGCAGCCCTCCGACGACGACAACCGGCGGGTGCTGGCCGTGCTCGCTTACCTGTCGGCCGAGCAGCCTGGGCCACCGGACTGACGGGCCGGACGGACGGGCGGTATGACGGGCCGGTATGACGGGCCGGTAAACGGCGGCCCAACCCGGGCCGGGCACCGGCCTGGGTTCGCTAGCCTGGGTCGCGGTCCCGGGAAGGTCCCGGTTTGAGCGGGCTTAGCGGCGCGAAGGGAGCCCTGGTGGCTATCGCGGCCCTGGTGGTCTGGTTGCTGACCGCTGCCGCTGGCATGACCATGCTGATTCACGGCAGCCTGGCCCGGC
>DATCUG010000193.1:0-4069 GCA_036567525.1 Streptosporangiaceae bacterium
GCCGCGGCCTGGACCCCGGCGGCGAACGAACCCGCGGTCACCGCCGCGGCCAGGACGCCCGCCGCGGCCAGCCGGCCAGCCCGGGGAACCCGGGCCGCCGCGCGCAATAACCGGCTGGCGACCCCGCCTGCCCGGGCGGGAAGCTGCCACGAGCCAAGGGCATCTTTTTTCATAACGCACCTCCGGGGCTGGTCAGCTCGCGCCAGGGCGCTGGCCCGGCGGCAGGCAACCGGAGCGGTAGGGCCTGGCTGGTCGACGGGGCGGCACACCGAAACTTTCGAAGAGATATCTCCGATTCGGGGGAACCGTACGTCCGGGCCGGCGGGCCGTCAAGGGCGCTGCCACGGCGGGCCCGAGGGGTATGGCCGGGTCGCCTGGTGTTACGGCGGGCCGGGGGTTGATGGCGGCTGGGCGGGGAGTTATGGTGCCGGTGTTTCGCGATTATTCGGAAAGTTTCGATCATCATCGAATGCGTCCTGCCCCCACGGAGCTGACCATGGCCGAGTTACCGTCTCCCTCGTTGGCCGGGCCGTTCGCCGCTGAGTTCCGCCGGAGGAGGTTCCTCCAGATGCTCGCGGCCCTCGCCGCGGGCGCCGCGGCCGGGCCGGTATTAGGCGGTAAGGCGCTGGCCGCGCCGGCGCCAGGCGCTGGTCCCGGAGCGTATCTGGCTACTACGTCGGGCCCGGGCCGCTTCCCGCTGGTGGCGGGCGGGACGGCGGCGCCGCTGGTGGTCAGCAGCCGCGATCACCCCGGTGTGATCCGGGTGGCCGGCGACCTGCAGGCCGACATCAAGGCGGTGACCGGGATCGAGCCGGCTGTCTCGGCTGACACGTCCGCAGCCCAGCCGGAGATGGTGCTGATCGGCACGCTCGGGGCCAGTCCGCTCATCGACGGGCTGGTGTCCGCCGGGAAGCTGGATGTCACCGGGATAGCCGGCCGGTGGGAGACGTCGCTGGAACAGGTGGTGGACGACCCGCTGCCGGGGGTCCGCCGCGCCTTCGTGATCGCCGGCAGCGATCAGCGCGGGACGATCTACGGTGCGTACGACGTTTCCCGGGGCATCGGGGTGTCCCCCTGGTCCTGGTGGGACGATGTCCCGCCGCGTCATGCGGACGAACTGTACGTGCTGCCCGGGCGGCACACCCAGGGCACGCCGGCGGTGAAGTACCGCGGCTTCTTCATCAACGACGAGAACCCGAACCTCGGAACCTGGGCGCCTGCGTTCTTCGGCCCCGGGCTGGCGCCCGGCTATCCGGGCGGCTTCAACAGCAAGTTCTACGCGAAGATCTTCGAGCTGATGCTGCGGCTGAAGGCGAACTACCTGTGGCCGGCCGTCTGGGGCCGGGCCTTCGCGGAGGATGACCCGGACAACCACGCCACGGCCAAGGCGTACGGCATCGTCATGGGGACCTCTCACGAAGCACCCATGATGCGCGGCATCGAGGAGTGGAACCGGCACGCGGTGCCGGCCGTCCGGGACAGTAACGGGAACATCGTCACCCCTGGGCATGACCCGTATGGCGGCACCGGCGAGTGGAGCTTCGTGCACAACGCGGACGCCATCAAGGCGTACTGGACCGACGGCATCCGCCGGATGGTGAATCAGGCGTTCGAGGGTGTCGTCACCCTCGGCATGCGGGGCAACGGCGACACCAGCCTCCCGGACGGCGATGGCATCGACCTGATGACGAACATCATCGCCAGCGAACGGCAGATCCTGGCCAGCGTCACCGGCGCCGACCTGACCTCGATCCCGCAGGTCTGGACGCTCTACAAGGAAGTCCAGCGGTACTGGGACGAGGGGCTGCGGCCGCCGGACGACGTGATGGTGGTCTTCACCGACGACAACTGGGGCAACATCCGCCAGCTGCCCGACCAGAGCCTGCCGCCCCGCAGCGGCGGGTACGGCCTGTACTACCACTTCGACTACGTGGGCGGCGGCCGCGACTACAAGTGGGTGGACAGCAGCCTGCTCGCCAGCACGTGGGAGCAGCTGCACCTGGCCGTCAGCTACGGCGTCTCCCGGCTCTGGGTGGCCAACGTCGGCGACATGAAGGGCAACGAGCTGCCGCTGCAGTTCTTCCTCGACTACGCATGGGACCCGGGCGGCTGGCCGGCCGGGCGGCTCCCCGAATGGGAGCGCCAGTACGCCGCGCAGAGCTTCGGCCCGGCCCAGGCAGCGGCCATCGCCGCCGTCCTGCACACCTACGGCACGCTGCAGGCCCGCCGCAAACCGGAGCTGCTGAACCGCCGGATCAGCCTCGATCCGGCCAAGGACCTCGCCACCGACCCGTCCGCCGTCGTCTACGACGATCAGGCCAGCCCGTTCAGCCTGACCGATTACCAGGAACTGGACCGGGTCACCGCCCAGTGGCAGGAACTGGCCGCCGAGGCGGAGCGGATCGGGCGGTCGCTGCCCGCGGCCTACCAGGATGCCTACTACGAGCTCGTGCTCTACGAGGTCAAGGCCTCGGCCAACCTCTACGCGATGCGGCAGGCCGAGTTCACCAACATCCTGTATGCCGCGCAGGGCCGCGCGGCGGCGAACGATCTCGCGGCCACCGCCGAGGCCAGGTTCGCCGACGACCAGGCGATGATGAGCAACTTCAACACGGCACTGGCCGGCGGTAAGTGGGCCAATTTCATGCGCCAGCCGCACATCGACTACGGGGACGTGGCCCGGTACGGGCCGACCGCGCCGTGGCAGGAACCCGAGCTGAACGGCGTGGCCATCCCGGACGTCATCTTCCCCGCGGTGCAGCGGATCCAGCTGCCGGCCGGCCCGGAGCTGGGGGTCGCCATCGACGGGTCGGCGTCGTGGTGGCCGGGTGAGACCGGCCCGGCGGTGCTGCCCGCGTTCAGCCCGTACCAGGCGCAGCCAGCGCAGTACATCGACGTCTTCAACCGCGGCCAGGCGCCCTTTGCCTACACGGTCACGCCCGGTGCCCGGTGGCTGCAGGTCAGGCCGGCCCAGGGCCAGGTCCAGGCGCAGGTGCGGGTCACCGTCCGCGTCGACTGGTCGCGCGCCCCGAAAGGCAGCACTCAGGTGCCCATCACGATCTCCGGGCCCGGCGGGCAGAGCGTGGTGGTGCAGGCGCCCATCGACAACCCGGACCTGCCCCGGTCCCAGCTAAGCGGGTTCGTGGAGGCCAATGGCTATGTCTCGATGGACGCGGACCACTACACCCGGGCCGTCGGCTCGGCCCAGGTGTCCTGGCAGCGGATAGCGGACATCGGCCGGACCGGGGCGGGCATGACACCGTCCCCGCCCACCGCGGCCAGCCAGGTGCCGGGTGGCACCAGTCCCCGGCTGGAGTACACGATCAGCCTGCTGTCGGCCGGGCCGGTGACCGTCTGGGCCTACCTCTCGCCGCGGAACAACGTCCTGCCCGGGAACGGGCTGCGGTACGCCGTATCCATCGACGCCGGCCCGCCCCAGATCGTGAACATCACCACCGCAACCGGGGCTGACGCCACCGCGATGAACCGGCAGTGGGAAAGGAACACGTCCGACAACGTCAACCGCACGTCCACCGTGCATCACATCAGCGCGCCCGGGGTGCACGTGCTGAAGTTCTGGATGGTGGACCCGGCCGTGGTCGTGCAGAATCTCGTCGTCGATACCGGCGGCCTGAAACCCAGCTACCTAGGACCGCCGGAAAGCACGCGCATCGGATGAACTCATCGCGGAATTCACTGGCAGCGTGATCCGCGCTGGGCGGAGCCCGGCGGCGCTGGCGGTCAGCGTCAGCCGGCCCGGGCGCTTCGCCGGAGCGAGCACGACCAGCGCTTGGCCGTGCCACGTGTAGTGGTGCGGCTGGCGGAAGCTGTCGATGTTGTGCGGATTGCCGTTGGCCACGCCGGCCAGCGTTCCCGCGCCGGCGACCCCGAAGCTCACGTTGCGGACCGCGTCGGGGACGGCGTGGCCGCGGCCGTCGACGACTTCGACGAGGACGTGCGCGAGCGCATCCGGGCTGGTCGTCAGCGAGCGCACATCGGAGGTCAGGCGCACGGCGGCGGGTGCACCGGTTGTTGTCAGCGATTGACGCCCGATGACCTGGCCGTGGCT
>DATCUG010000194.1:0-7310 GCA_036567525.1 Streptosporangiaceae bacterium
GGGGCAACCGGCCGCGGCAGCCGCTGACCTGGGAGCAGCGCCAGACGTTGCTGCCCTATTTCGAGGCCGACATCCGGCTGCTGGAGAAGATCACCGAGACCGAGTTCAGCCACTGGCTGCAGCCGCGGGAGCGGTCTGGCGGCATGGTCGGCGACCGGCCCGCCGGCCAGCGCCAGGCCCGCAACGGCCAGCCCCGGGTCTGAGCTCGCTCAGGCGGTGCGCAGTTCGGTGCGCAGCTCGTGCGAGCCGTCCGGCCGGGACATCTCGTAGTACAGCCGGTAGCTGCCGTCACTGAGCGGCAGGATGTCCAGGTAACGCAGCCCGCCACCGCCGTAAGGCGACTCGGCCAGCGGCGCGTCCCCGGCCGGCACGAGCGCGGTCGGCTCGGTTCCGGTGGCCACGCCAGTGCGCTCCTCGTAGTTCTCCGCGGCGCTGGCCCGGCCGTCGTAGTAGGCCACGATCGAGCCGCCGGTGTGCAGCACCGCGGTGACCCGGGTGCCGCGCGAGTCCCAGTAGCCCGGCCGGCCGTTCAGCGCGGTGCCGTGCCAGGTCCATTCCAGGCCGTCGTGGCTGGTGGCGTAGTCGCTGACCATCTGGTCGGCCTCGGCCGGGTCGGCCAGTGGGTGGCAGGACGCCCACAGCTGCCAGATCCCGTCCCGGTGCACGATCACCGGGTCCTTGACCCCGGTCTTGGCGTCCCCGGGCAGCACGACCTGGCTGGTCAGCGCGTCGAACTCGGCCGGGTGGGCGGCCTCGACCAGTTCCACCCGCCAGTGCTTGGTACCCGGCGTGGCGCAGCTCAGGTACAGCCGCCAGGTGCCGTCCTGGGTGCGGACCAGCGACGGGCGTTCCAGTGATTCGGTGTTGACCAGTTCCCGGCCGATGGTCAGCAGCGGCTCGAAATGAACCCCATCCGCGGAGCGGGCCACGGTGACGCCGTAGCCCCGGCCGCGGCCGACCGGGCGGCGCATCCGGTAGGCAAGGTAGATCGCGTCATCGCCTAGTACGGCGCTGGGGGCGCCGGCCCAGTAGCCAGCACCGGCGTTCGGTGGCGCGATAGCGAGTTCCGACAGTTCCGGGCGTGGCAGCAGCATGGGCAAGCGATATTCCCCTGTAACCATGTAGGAATTATAGACATAAACAGTTCCCAGCACCGGCCGTGGGGCAAGATACTGGTAACTTCTTGGTTACGCTGAGGGTCCCTGCGGGTCAGGTCCCAGGCGGGTGCATGGCCGCCGCGTGCCGCGTCGGGCGAACAGCGCCAGAGCACCCTATTCGGAGCGAAGCATACTCCGGTAGACCGTGATCAGTGCGCTCTTCTGGTCATCGGTGAGCCGCTGATCAGCGCGGATGGCGGCCTCGGCGTCCGGGGGCGGTGCCGCGCCGGCGGCTGGGCCGGACGGGCCGGGCGGGCTGGCCCGGTCGGGGTCGAGCAGGCCGGCCTGGGCCAGCAGGGTTTCCGCCGACACGTCCAGGGCCTCGGAGATGAGCTTGAGCACCCGGACCGACGGCTGGTGCAGCCCGCGCTCGATCTGGCTCAGGTACGGGTTTGACAGGCTGGTCATGTCGGCCAGCTGGCGCAGCGAGAGGTTGGCCAGCTTGCGCTGGGTGCGGATGAACTCGCCCAGGGCCTGCAGCTGGGTGTCCCACGGCTCTGGCACCGGGCCACCCCCTCCAGCCATTCGTTGAAAGACGGCCAGCGCTAAGCGAACAGGCCACGCCGCTAACTATAGTACGCAATCGCCCGCCGCGCCCGGGGCCGCACCGGTCAGCGTGCCGCCGCGCTCTCCCAGCCGCCGCGCGCCCTTCAAAGTGTGCCGCCGCGCTCTCCAGCGGCCGCGCGCCCTTCAAAGCGTCAGCGCGGTGAGTTTGGGGTCACGGGTGACCGCAAACTCACCGCGCTGATGGTTGCCGGTTACCTGGCGGCGGGCTTGCTGCCGGCGCCGCGGGCCGAGCTGGTGCTGGTGGTGCTGCTGGTGTGGCCGGGCAGCAGCGGCTTGGCCGCGTCGAGCATGTTCTCGGCGAACGTGCGCTGGCTGGCCAGCAGGCGCTCGGCGAAGTCGTAGGCGCTGGCCACGAACTCGTCCGGCTTGGGCAGCTTGTCGGCGTAGGGCAGGCTGGGGACCGGGATGGACGGGGTGATCGCCTGGACCGCCTCGGCCCACTGCTTGACCGCGTCCACCACCAGCTCCTGGCCCTTGCGGACCGCGTCCAGGACCTCGCCCTGGATCTCCTGGGTGCTCGTGGCCATCGTCGTCTCCTTGACACTCATCCTGCGGGAAGCTGATTCATGCGCGTGCTTACTAAACTATGCACGCTGGATGATTTGTCAAGCAGGGCCGGTCTCAGCCCAGGACGTAGCTGCCGGGCGCGCTGGCCAGCGGGGGATACCGGGGGCTGCCCATGGCCGGCGGCGGGACCAGCTCACCCGCCCGTGGCCCGGCCCAGGCGGCCCAGTCCGCCCACCACGAGCCGTCCTGCCGCTCGGCCGCATCGCGCCAGCCGGCCGCGTCGCGCCAGCCGGCCGTGCTGGCCGAACTGGCGGTGCTGCCTGTACTGGCCGTGCCGTCCGGGCCGGTCAGGTACCAGGCCTTCGGGCCGGGCGGGTTGACGATGCCCGCGATGTGCCCGCCGCTGGTCAGCACGTACCGGACCGGGCCGCCGAGCAGCCGGGTCGCCTGGTACGACGACTGCCACGGCACGATGTGGTCGTTGACCGCGCCCACCACGTAGCTGTCGGTGCTGATGTCGCCCAGCGACAGCCGCTGGCCGGCCAGTTCCAGGTAGCCTGTGGCCAGTTCGTTCCGCAGGTACAGGGACCGCAGGTAGAAGGAGTGCATGGCGGCGGGCATCCGGGTGCTGTCGCTGTTCCAGGCCAGGATGTCGAACGCGGGCGGCCGCTGGCCCATCAGCCAGTTCGACGCCACGTAGCTGAAGATCAGGTCGTTCGCCCGGAGCAGGTCGAACGTGCCGGACATCTGCGCCCCGTCCAGGTAGCCGCGCTTGCGCATCTGCCGTTCCAGCCTGGTCACGGTGGCCTCGTCGGTGAACGCGCCGAGCACGCCCGGCTCGCTGTAGTCGAGCATGGTATTCAGCAGTGTGACCGAATTGATCCGCCGGTCGCCGGTCCTGGCCAGGTAGGCGGCCAGCATGGCGGTCAGCGCGCCGCCCAGGCACAGCCCGGCAATGTTGATCTTGTCCGCCCCGGTGATGTCCGAGATCACGTCCAGCGCGGTCTTCGGGCCGCCGATCAGGTAGTCGGCCAGGGTCACGTCGCGCATCCCGGCGTCCGGGTTGCGGTAGGAGATGGCGAACACCGTGTGGCCGTGCCGCACCGCCCACTCGATGAAGCTGCGGCCCGGCGACAGGTCCATGATGTAGTACTTGTTGATCCACGGCGGGCTGGCCAGCAGCGGGATCGCGTGCACGGTCTCGGTCTGCGGGCAGTACTGGATGAGCTCCATCAGGCGGTTGGCGAACACCACCTTGCCCGGCGTGACGGCCAGGTTGGTGCCGACGGTGAACGCGCTGCGGTCCACCTGGCTGGGCCGGCCCTTGTTGTGCGCCAGGTCGCCGAGGAAGTTGCGGGTGCCGGCCAGCAGGCTCCCGCCGCCGGTGTCGAACGCCCGCTTCAGCGCCGCCGGGTTGGTGAGCAGGAAGTTGGTCGGGCTCAGCGCGTCGAGCAGGAAGCCGGCCGCCAGCGCGGCCTTGGCGTCGGTGTCCCGGTCACCGCGGCCAAGTTCGAGCAGCTGGCTGGAGAATTGCCGGGTGGCCAGGTAGTACTGCAGCAGCGCGGCGAAACCCGGGTTGCTGGTCCAGGCCGGGTCCGCGAACCGCTTGTCCCGGCCGGGGGCGATGGGCGGCTCGGCCGCCGCCCCGGCCACCCGGGCCAGGGTGAACTGGGCGATCCGGGCCATGCTGGCGCCTAGCCGCAGAGTGGCCGCGCCGACCTGGACCGGGTGCTCCATGGCCCGGTTGAGCACGGCCAGCATGGCCCCGGCGAAGCCGGCCATGTCGAGGTCGGCGACCAGGTCGCCCTCCGGCCCCAGGGCCGCGGCCGCGTCGTGGCCGAGCTGCGCTCCGGTGTCAGTCTCCGACATGAGCAGCACCTGCCCGCCCGCCGCGATCCCCGCACTGGTTTCCTTGTTCGTACCACTGAGCAGCAGAGTGGAAAACTGCGGGATGGGACGGGCCGGGCTGATACTGGGCGGAGCAGGCAGCAGGTGACACGGACGCGATGGCCGGGAGGGGCACATGCTTGACGGGCGGCTGCTGATCGACGCCCACGTGCACCCGGCGCGGCTGCCCACCGTCAAGCCCGCCTGGCGGGCCTGGGCCGAGCAGTTCGGCCAGCCCGGCTGGACCACCGCATACACCGAGGACGGCACGGTGTCGCCGGCCGCGCTCGATGACCTGATGGCCGCCGACGGCGTGGATCACGCGATCCTGCTCTGCGAGTACAGCCCGAAGGTGACCGGGATCCAGCCGGTCGAGGACCTGCTGCCAGTGATCAAGTACAACCCGGACCGGTTCGCGTTCCTGGCCAACGTCAACCCGCACCTGCACTACCCGGTGGCGGCGGAACTCGCCCGCCAGCTCGATCTGGGCGCGGCCGGGCTCAAGATCCACCCGGTGCACGGCGGGTTCAGCGCCGCCGACCCCGCGCTGTACCCGGCCTACCAGCTGTGTGTGCAGGAAGGGGTGCCGGTGGTGGTGCACTGCGGCACCAGTTCCTTCCCCGGCTCGGATAATGCGCTGGCCGATCCGGCGCTGCTCAGCCCGGTGCTCCGCGACTTTCCCGGGCTGACCGTGGTGCTCGCGCACGGCGGCCGGGGCTGGTGGTACGACGCGGCCGCGTCGCTGGCGCTGCTGCACGAGAACGTCTGGATCGAGCTGTCCGGGCTGCCGCCACGGAAGCTGCCCGAGTACTACGCACGGTTCAGCCTGGACCGGCTCGGCCGCAAGTTCATCTTTGGCACCGACTGGCCGGGGGTGCCCGGCATCGCCAGCAACGCCCGCGCGCTGGCCACGCTGGGCGTGCCGGACGAGACACTGGCCGGCATCCTGGGCGGGCACGCGCAGCAGGTGTACCGCGGGCTGGCCCGGCGCTGATCCCGTCACTCGGCCCAGCCCGGGCCGCCGTGTCCGTGTAATCCTGGTATCACCCCAGATAGGAGTGATGCTGTGCCTATCTACGCGCTCGACTACGCCGCGCCAACCATCGACTCCCAGGCCTATGTCCACCCGGATGCGGTGGTGATCGGGTCGGTGGAACTCGGCGCGGGCGCGTCGGTGTGGCCTGGCGCGGTGCTGCGGGGCGACCACGGGCTGATCAGGGTGGGCGAGCACACGTCGATCCAGGACGGCACCGTGGTGCACACCACCGAGCGGTGGCCGACCATCATCGGGGCGGACTGCGTGGTCGGGCACCGCGCCCATCTGGAAGGGTGCGTGGTCGAGGATGGCTGCCTGATCGGTTCGGGGGCGATGGTACTGAACCGGGCCCGGGTCTGTGGCGGCGCGGTCGTGGCGGCGGCCGCCCTGGTCCGGGAGGACATGACCGTCCCGGCCGGCGCGCTGGCCGTGGGCATCCCCGCGGTCATCAAGACCGACGCCGGGCTGCGCCAGCAGGCCTGGATCAAGGACGCCGTGCAGACCTACCTGGACCTGGCCGAGCGGCACCGTACCGGGCTGCGCCGGATCGGCTGAACTGAACGTCTGATCTGGCCGGGCTCCGGAATCGACTGACCCGCCCAGGCTCCGGAACGGCGTCGCCCGCATGGCCGGGCGACTGTGCGCTGCTCACCGGGCCATGCGGGCGACCATTCACCATGCGCCCCAGGTGGGAAGAGGCACCCCTTAGACGTACCGGACCGCCGTGGCGGTTCCCGGCCGGACAGATTTTTCTGCGGCTTCCTTCCCGGCGTGGGCCTTACTGGCCGCCGAGCGCGGCCGGGATCTGCTCGTCCGGCATGCCCCAGGACGGCGCGGGCCGGGCCGGTGCGATGGTCGCCGTGCCGGGCGGGTTGAGCTGCTGGTGGATGACCTCCGCGGCGGCCTGGATGGTGTCGATCCCGTACTGCATGGTCGGGTTGTCCTGGGTCAGCACCACGATGGTGTAGCCGCGGTGATGGCCGGTGAAGCAGCCGATGCTGTGGATCCGCCAGCCGTGCGTGGCCAGCGGCAGCCAGCCGTTCTTCACGTGCACGGTCAGGTCGGCCGGGGCACCCGCGGGCACCCCCCAGCGCTGGGACGGAATGACCCGGGCCATCAGGTTGAGCGCGAACGTCCGGGACGCCGACGTCAGCACCGTGTTCGGGTACATGAGCAGGTTCAGCAGCAGCGCCTCGTCGTGCGCGGTGATCAGCGTCAGGCCCCAGTAGCCGCCCGGGCCGAGCTGGGTCTCGGTCATCGAGGCCCGGCCCAGGAAGTACTGCAGCCGGCCGCGGCCGACCTCGGCCCACAGCGCGGACGCGGCGTTGTTGTCCGATTGGGTGATCATCGCCGTGGCCAGCGCGACCTCGTGCTTGGTCAGCTGGCGGTGCTGCGTCTCGGCCATCCGGAGCAGGGTGCCCAGGATGATCACTTTGACCACGCTGGCCGAGTCGAAGTGCGTCCGGGTGTTCAGCGAGCAGGTCAGCTGCTTGCTGTGGTCCACCACCCGGAGCGCCACCGTGGACAGCCGGCCGCGCAGCGCGGCCCGGATGTCGGTGGCCATCCGGGCGGCCAGCTTCGGGTGCGCGGCCGAGAGGCAGCTCACGTTGATCGACCCGGCGGCCGCCGCCGGGGTGACCGGCGCGGCCAGGCCGATGCCGGCCGCGGCCAGCGCGGTGCCCAGCAGGGCGGCGGTAGCGGCCCGGCCG
This sequence comes from Streptosporangiaceae bacterium, assembly GCA_036567525.1. Classification (GTDB taxonomy): domain Bacteria; phylum Actinomycetota; class Actinomycetes; order Streptosporangiales; family Streptosporangiaceae; genus RYN-230. The sequence continues at coordinate 6,864 of DATCUG010000194.1, forward strand.
CTAGGTCTGCCCAATCTCGCTAACGTCTTGCTGCCCATTGCCCACCATCCGTCCCACCTGGTTTCTGGCCCGGTACTTGAACAGACGCCTGAACCAGGCGGCTGGTTGGCCGCGCCGCTACCTTGCCCTGCCGTTTCTTGACCGTTGCTTAGCTCCGCCCGATCACAAGCGGCCGCGCCACCGGTCCCGCCACGGGCGGCCGTCCGGGTCGTACACCGCCCGGTACAGCGGCGCAGCCCACACCCGCTGCACAGCACTAGGAGCGGTCACCCGGTGCGGCATGACCCGCCCCGGCGGCCGCGGCCCAGCCCGCCCGGCCGCGTGCCAGATGGCCAGCCGCTCGGCCTGAGCGCGGAACGCGGTGAACGCCGCCACCGGGTCCAGCAGATCATCGAGGTCGTCCCCGGCCCGGTCCAGATGCTCGCGCCACAGCCGGAGCCGCAGGTC
>DATCUG010000195.1:0-14836 GCA_036567525.1 Streptosporangiaceae bacterium
GTGTGCCGGGCCCGCACCATACGTGGGTGTGCTCTGGGTTCAGTAGCCGGCCGCCGCCATGATCTGGAAGAACTGGTCGGCCTGGGCGGTGGCGCCCGGGGCGGCCACATACATCCCGTCCGGGCTGATCGACTGGGTGGCCGCGGCCATCTGGGTCGGCGTGCCATTGGCCGTGGAGACCTCGGAGTAGGCCAGGACCGTGGAGTTGGCCGCCCGGGCCTGCGCCGAGGTGGTGGCGTACAGCGAGTCGTACTGGCTCAGGTTCGAGGTGTTGGACTCGTCCTGCAGGACGAAGATGTCACCACCGGTGGCGGCCGCCCCCGCGATGTTGACCCGGCTGAACCACGCCGAGCAGGTCTCACCCGACAGCCGCGGATACTTCGTGCCGGACACCGCGCACAGGTCCATGGCCGGGGCCTCGATCACCTTGTAGCCGTGCGCGTGCGCGAGCTGATTGAACTGCTTCATGTACGTGACCGGGTCCTGCTGCTCGTTGACCGGGGTCTGCGCCCAGTCTTCCGGGTCGTACATGACCCACTTGTACGGGTACTTGATCGCGCCGCTGGAGACGTCCGAGCTGAACTGGGCGTAGGAGGTGTAGTTCAGCACCGGGGTGGTGGCGTACCCATACTGGACCGGGGTTTTGATCAGGCTGGCCCCGGCCCCGTACGCGGCGGACGTGTTGAAGAAGTGCGCCGCGGTAGCGGAGTCCACCTGGCTCAGCGACTGCACGTTGGCCGCGGTCATGAACCAGGCCGGCTTGGTAGCCGCCGACGCGACCCCGCCCGCCAGCATGCTCAGCGAGACCCCGGCCGCCACAGCCGCGGCCGCGCCGACGGCGGTGACTCTGGTCAGCGGCCGCCAGTTGCGAATACCGGACCGGCCCGGATTCGAGCGGTGCGAATTGGTGGTGGTGGAAGGCATAGCTTCTCCTGATGGTTTAGCGCGGGTTATTGCCATGCCATCAGTGTTTAAAGAAATCACCATGTGCCCCAGAGGAAAGCAGCCCGTCCCGGCGGGGGCAATTACGCCCTGTCCATTGGCCGGCCGGTCCCGGTCCAGCCAGGCACAACGGCCCGGGCCAGAAGACCCGGGCCGGCTAGGGCGTGCTGACGGGCAGCGCGGAGCAGACGCTGGCCGGCTGGTCGCCGGTCATCTTGCAGATGGCGGCGGTCATGTAGTTCGCCGCGCCGAGCGCCCCCTGGGCAATCGCGCTGGACGGGTCGTGCAGCGCGGTCGCGATCTGCGCCCACGTCTTGCCCTGCAGCACCTGCGGGTCGTAAATCGGCGCGGTGATGATGTACTTGCCGCCGAAGTAGATGAACGGGTACGAGTTCGCGTCGTATTTGTCCCAGATCGCCTGCTGCTGCTTGGTGGTCGGCTGCAGCGGCTGGCGGTTCACCGTCTCGTTCTCGACCGGGGTGAACGTCAGGTAATTGCTGTGGTAGCCCGCCTTGTAGAAGGTCAGCGTGGCGGTGCTGGGATAGACGTCGGTGGGCGAGGAGTGGATGCCGCGCAGCGGCGTGGTGAACGAGCCGAACCGGCTCAGCGCGACCGCCATCGACCAGCGCAGCTCGGCGCAGTACGGGCAGAACTCGCCCCCGATGTACAGCATCTCCGGCTTGCCGCCGCTGCTCAGCGCGGGACCGGAGATCGCCTTCACCGGGTTCGGGCTGAACGACCGGACCGAGCCGCTGCCAACCGCGCTGAGCGCGCTGGCCGGAACGCTGGTCACCAGCCGGGCCACGCTGGCGGGCAGCGCCGTGCCCCCGGGTGAGCTGGTCTTGGCCGGCTTCCGCCCGGCGCTGACCACCACGAAGACGACCACTACGACGACGACCACGACGATGATGCCGCCGGTGAGCAGGATCCGGTTACGGATCTGCTGCCGCCGGGCCGCGGCGCGCTGCTCGGCGATCCGGGCCCGCGCGCTCTGCTGCCTGGTCCGCCCGGCCTTACTCATACCTGCACGTTACAGCGCGGCCAGCACGATCCGGGCGGCCTGGGAGACGAGCGCGGGGCTCTATGAGGCCGCACTGTACCCCGAAAACTGCCCTTCTTTACCGAACGCCAGTACCCGCGACCCGGCTTAATCCCTGCCGGGTGAAGCGCGCTGACCAGGTGCGGGGAAAGAGTGGACGTCAGGCGAATGCAGAAAGCACGAGATTCCCGGGGCGAGAGTGATGAGTGCTGAAAATGATCGGATCGCTTCATTTGGGCGGCTTGAGGACGGCTTGCGGCAGGCGGGCGACTGGTATCTGTGGGGCCCGTATGTCAGTGAGCGGCAGTGGGGCACGGTCCGGGAGGACTACAGCCCGGACGGCGAGGCGTGGACGTTCCTGCCGCACGACTGGGCGCGCTCGCACGCCTACCGCTGGGGCGAGGACGGCCTGGCCGGGTTCTGCGACGTGGAGCAGCGGCTGTGCCTCGGGCTGGCCCTGTGGAACGGCCGTGACCCGATCCTCAAGGAGCGGATCTTCGGGCTGACCGGGGCCGAGGCGAATCACGGCGAGGACGCCAAGGAGTACTGGTGGTACCTGGACGCGCTGCCCAGCCACGCCTGGAACCGGTGGCGTTATCACTACCCGCAGCAGGCCTTCCCGTACGAGAACCTGCGCGCGGAGAACGGCCGCCGGGGCAAGCATGACCCGGAGTACGAACTGCTGGACACCGGCGTGTTCGACACCGGCTACTGGATCACCGAGGTGCACTACGCCAAGGCGGCCCCCACCGACCTGCTGATGGTGATCAGCGTGACCAACGCGGGCCCGGACACGGACACGCTGCACGTGCTGCCCACGGCCTGGTTCCGCAACACCTGGTCCTGGGATGTCGGCGCGGCCAAGCCGGAGATGATGGCCACCGGCAGCGCATCGGTCCGGGTCGAGCACCCGTACCTGGGCAGCCTGGAACTGCTGGCCGACAAGGGGCCGGACGGCACCGAGCCGGAACTGCTGTTCTGCGAGAACGAGACCAACGTGGCCCGGCTGTACCAGGCCGCACCGGAGACCCCCTATCCCAAGGACGGGATCAACGACCACGTGATCCACGGCGGGAACACCGTCAACCCGGACCGCCGCGGCACCAAGTGCGCGGCCTGGTACCGGGTGGAGGTCGGGTCCGGCGGCACGGTCGAGTTGCGGCTGCGGCTGCGCCCGCGCAAGACCCGGGCCGCGGCCCCGTTCGGCCCGACGTTCGGCCGGGCGGTCGCCGCCCGGCGCAAGGAAGCGGACGAGTTCTACGCCGGGCTGACCCCGCGGACCGCGACCGAGGATGAGGCCCAGGTCATGCGGCAGGCGTTCGCCGGGCTGCTGTGGAGCAAGCAGCTCTACTACTACGACGTGGCCCGCTGGCTGGACGGCGACCCGGGCCAGCCGGCCCCGCCGCCGCAGCGGCTGACCGGGCGCAACAGCCGGTGGCGTAACTTCAGCGCCTTCGACATCATGTCGATGCCGGACAAGTGGGAGTACCCCTGGTTCGCCGCCTGGGACCTGGCCTTCCACTGCGTCGCGCTGGCCCACGTGGACCCGGGGTTCGCCAAGTACCAGCTGATCCTGCTGTGCCGGGAGTGGTTCCAGCACCCGAACGGCGCGCTGCCCGCCTACGAGTGGGACTTCAGCGACGTGAACCCGCCGGTGCAGGCCTGGGCCGCGCTGGAAGTGTTCGCCATCGACGGCGCGCGGGACCTGAACTTCCTGAACCGGGTGTTCGACAAGCTGCTGGTGAACTTCACCTGGTGGGTGAACATGGAGGACGCCGGCGGCAACAACATCTTCGAGGGCGGCTTCCTCGGCCTGGACAACATCGGCCCGATCGACCGGTCCCACCTGCCGGTGGGCGGGACGCTGGAGCAGTCCGACGCCACCGGCTGGATGGCGTTCTACGCGCTGGCCATGGCGTCCATCGCGGCCGTGCTGTTCTGGAGCGGGCGGCCCGACACCGACCTGGTGCTCAAGTTCCTGGAGCACTTCGCGGCCATCACCGACGCCATCGAAGACCAGGGGATGTGGGATGACCAGGACGGGCTGTACTACGACCGGCTGCTCACCCCGGACGGCAGCGCGGTGCCGGTCAAGGTCCGGTCCATGGTCGGCATCATCCCGATGCTGGCCGCCGCGGTCGTCGACGAGCGCATGCTGGAGCACTCGTTCATGATCAGCAAGCAGTTCGCCGACTACATCGACCGGCACGGCCTGCACGATCAGCAGAAAATGCAGGAGACCGGGCTGATGCGCGGCGAGCCGGGGGAGCAGCGGGTGCTGCTCAGCGTGGTCGGCCTGGAGCGGCTGGAGAAACTGTTCAGCAAGCTGTTCAGCGAGAGCGAGTTCCTGTCCCCGTATGGCCTGCGCGCGCTGTCCGCCTACCACCGGGACCATCCGTACGAACTGGATGTGGAGGGCTTCCACGCCACCATCGACTACGAGCCGGCCGAGTCGACCACGGACATGTTCGGCGGGAACTCCAACTGGCGCGGGCCGCTGTGGTTCCCGCTCAACTACCTGATCTGCATGTCACTGGAGCGGTACGCCCGGTTCTTCGGCGATGATCTGACGTTCGAGTACCCGGCCGGGTCCGGGCAGCAGCGGCCACTGGCCGACATCATCACCGACCTGGAGTCCCGGCTCATCTCGATCTTCACGGCCGGCCCGGACGGCCGCCGCCCGTGCTTCGGCTGGGTGGAGCGGCTGCAGCACGACCCGGCCTGGAAGGACAACCTGATGTTCAACGAGTACTTCCACGGCGACAACGGGGCCGGGCTCGGCGCCTCGCACCAGACCGGCTGGACCGGGGTGATCGCCGACCTGATCCGGCGGCGGCACGGGGACATCCGCCCGGTCGGCGACATCATCCGCCAGCTGCGAGAGCAGGCCCAGCGATGACCGCCGTGGCCAGCCGGCCTGCCCAGCAGGAGCTGCCCGGCACCGAGTTCCCGCTCGGCGCCACCCCGGGCCAGGGCGGCACCAACTTCGCGGTCGCCTCCGGCATCGCCGACGCGGTGACGCTGTGCCTGTTCGACGACGCCGGCCAGGAAACCCAGGTCCCGCTGCGCGACTACGACGCGGGTGTGTGGCACGGCTTCGTCCCCGGAGTCGGTCCTGGCCAGGCGTATGGCTACCGGGTGGCTGGGCCGTATGACCCGCCCCGCGGGCTGTACTGCAACCCGGCCAAGCTACTCCTCGACCCCTACGCCAAAGCCATCAGCGGGGCAGTGGCGTTCGGCAAAGAGGTCTTCGGTTATGACGGTGACCTGGGCACGGCCAGCACGCTGGATTCGGCCGGTCACGTGCCGCGCAGCCTGGTGGTGGATCCGGCGTTCGGCTGGGTGGACGGCGCGCCGGTGCGGCGGCGCTACTCGGACACGATCATTTACGAGCTGCACGTCAAGGGGTTCACCATGCGGCACCCGGGGGTGCCGGAGGAGCTCCGCGGCACATACGCCGGGCTGGCTCACGAGGCGTCGCTCGCCCACCTGACCAGCCTGGGCGTGACCGCGGTCGAGCTGCTGCCGGTGCACCAGAGCGTGCCGGAGTCGTTCCTGCCCGCCCGCGGGCTGACCAACTACTGGGGCTACAACACGATCGGCTATTTCGCGCCAAACCACGGCTACTCGGCCGCGGCCCGGGCCGGCCAGCCCGGCGGCCAGGTGGCCGAGTTCAAGACCATGGTGAACGCGCTGCACGCGGCCGGCCTCGAGGTGCTGCTCGACGTGGTGTTCAACCACACCGCCGAGGCCGGTGCCATGGGGCCCACGCTGTGCTTCCGCGGCCTGGACAACCCGGCCTACTACCGGCTCGACCCGGCCGACCCGGGCCGGTACATCGACACCACCGGCTGCGGGAACTCGCTCAACGCCGGGGACCCGCGGACGCTGCAGCTGATCATGGACTCGCTGCGGTACTGGATCATCGACATGCACGTGGACGGCTACCGGTTCGACCTGGCCCCGACGCTGGCCCGGCAGGATGGCGGCTTCGACCAGGTGTCGGCGTTCTTCGATCTGGTCTCCCAGGATCCAGTGGTGTCCCAGGCCAAGCTCATCGCCGAACCGTGGGACGTGGGCCAGGCCGACAGTTACGATCTCGGCCGGTTCCCGGCGCTGTGGCGGGAGTGGAACGGGAAGTACCGGGACAGCATGCGCGACTTCTGGCGCAGCCACCCGATCGGCATCGGTGAGTTCGCCACCCGGTTCTGCGGTTCGTCCGACCTGTACGGCGGTCGCGGGGCGCAGCGGCGGCGGCCCACCGCGTCGGTCAACCTGCTCACCGTGCACGACGGGTTCACGCTGCGCGACCTGGTCTCCTACAACGACAAGCACAACGAGGCCAACGGCGAGTCGAACCGGGACGGGACCAGCGACAACCGGTCCTGGAACTGCGGGGTGGAGGGGCCCACGGATGATCCGGACATCGTGGCGCTGCGCCAGCGGCAGTCCCGGGCCATGCTGACCACGCTGCTGCTGTCGTTCGGCGTGCCGCTGCTGCTGGCCGGGGACGAGATGGGGCGGACCCAGCAGGGCAACAACAACGCCTACTGCCAGGACAACGAGATCACCTGGGTCGATTGGTCCAGTCAGGACCGCGAGCTGCTGGACTTCACCCGGCGGCTGATCGCGTTCCGCAAGGAGCACCCGGTGTTCCGCCGCCGCCGCTACCTGGCCGGGGTGGAGGCGGCCGAGCTCGGCTGGTTCACCGTGGCGGGCACGCCGATGACCGGCGCCGACTGGGCCGACCCGAGTGCCCTGTCGCTGGGCATCTACCTGGACGGCTCCGACGACCCGGACCGGGCCCAGGACGGCTCGCTTCTGCTGGACGACGACTTCCTGGTGCTGATCAACGCTTGGTGGGAGCGGCTGGACTTCGTCATCCCGGCGCAGACCCGGGACGGCCAGACCTGGCGCCCCGCCCTGGACAGCTACGACCTCACCTCAGCCGATGCGGCCGCTGACCTGGCCGCCCCGCTGCAGGCAGGCGACCAGGTGAGTGTCGGGCCGCGTTCGGTCCGCGTCCTCCGCGGCCAGCACCGCCACGACTCCTAGGTCAACCGAGGGCCTGGGATCAGCCGGGCTGACTTTTCACCCGAACGGTGCGGGTCAAATCGTACAAATCGGACAAGAAGGCGCACGTCTCGGGTGAAGAGTCGAGATGATCAAGGAGCTGAGCCTGGTCTAGCCCCGCGGGTCACGCCGCGCACGCCGTGGGCAGCAGCATTGCGGCGCAGTTGATCCGTTCGCGTTGTACAGCCGGGTCCGGATGCCTGATCATGCATTTCGTGGCGAAGACGGACGAAACGAGTGCGGCTGATACCCCGGTCCTGGTGGCGGGCGGCGGGCCGGCCGGGCTGGCCGCGGCGGCCGAGCTGGCCCTGCACGGGGTGGCCTGTGTGGTCATCGAGCCCCGGCCGGTCGTCTCGCATCGCCGGCCGCGGGCCAAGACGACCAGCGTGCGGACCATGGAGCATCTGCGCCGCTGGGGGATCGCGGACGCGCTGCGGGCCGCTGCTCCGCTCAAGGTGGCCTGGTCGCAGCGGGTCACGTTCTGCGAATCGCTGTCCGGCGCCCGGGTCACCGACTTCGAGGGCGCGTTCGGGTTAACTACGCAGCGGGACGAGCGGTTCGCCGAGGCGGGCCAGCAGGTTCCGCAGCCGGTGGTGGAGGAGGTGCTGCGCGGGCACGTCTCTGGCCAGCCTGGTGTGGAGCTGCGGCTCGGCCACACGGTGACCGGCCTGGCGCAGCGCGGCGACCTGGTCGTCGTCACGGTGCAGGACCGCGCCGGGGTGGCCTACCAGGTCCGCGCCCGCTACGTGCTGGGCTGCGACGGTGCGGCCGGGGTGGTCCGGGACCAGATTGGCGCCCGGTACACCGGGCACTCCGACCCCCGGCCCAACTTCAACCTGGTGTTCCACGCGCCGACGCTGGACACCCATCTCGGCCCGGCCGTGCAGTACTGGGTGCTGGACGCGCCTGCGCCGGGGCTGATCGGCCGGCTGGACCAGGCCGGGACATGGTGGGCGATCCTGCCCGGAGTCGAGCCGGATTACGGCACCGCACACGCCGCGGACCTGATCACCGGCCTGGTCGGCGGCCCGGTCGAGCACGAGGTGCTGGCCACCGACCCCTGGCTTGCCCGGATGCTGATCGCCGACCGGTTCGCCGACCGCCGGGTGTTCCTGGTCGGCGAGAGCGGGCACGTCAACCCGCCGTGGGGTGGCCATGGCTTCAACACCTCGGTGGGCGACGCGGTCAACGTGGCCTGGAAGATCGCGGCCGTGGAGCACGGCTGGGCGCCGGCCGCCCTGCTGGCCAGCTACGAGCCCGAACGCCGGCGCGTGGTCGAGCACACCGTGGCCAGCGCGGCCGCCAACATGCAGAACCTGGCCCACGACCTGCCGCCGGACGCGCAGGCCATCCAGCACGCCAAACGGTCCGAGTTCCACAGCCTGGGCCTGGTGCTGGGCTACTCCTATGCCGGGTCGCCGATCATCCAGCCCACGCCCCAGCCGCCCGCTGACACTGCCGCAAGCACCGCCGCTGCAAACACCGCCGCCGACGCGGACGTGACCCGGTACACGCCGGAGGCTGTCCCGGGAGCCCGGCTGCCGCACCACTGGCTGCCCGACGGCACGTCCCTGTACGACCGGCTCGGGCGGGGCTTCACTCTGCTCGGGCCGGCCGGTGCGGGCGCGCCCGGCGTGGCCGAACTGACCAGCCGGGCCCGGCGGCAGGGCATCCCGCTGACCGTGGTCCAGGCGCCGCTGTCCTACCCGTGGCACCAGGAATACCTGCTGGTCCGCCCGGACCAGCACATCGCCTGGCGGGCCACCCAGGCCACCGGGATCGACCTGGACCTGGTGATCGGCGGCGGGCCAGCCGGGTGAGGAACGGCGCTTAGCCCCGGGCCGGAAACTGACGGTGCCGGGCACTACCGTGCTGCCGTGACCGCTGACCTGTTCGACTCACCACCCGCCCGGACCTTGCAGGCCGATGTGCCGGTCATGCTGGAGCGGACCCGCGACGAGCTGCCAGCCATCCAGCAGCTCTGGCCCCGGTTCGAGGAACTGGTCGGCCTGCGCGGCCGCAAGATGTACGCGATGGTGGACACCCAGTCCGGGACGTATGCCACCTGCACCCCGGTCCGCCGCGGCGACGACCCGGGCCGGCTCGGCCTGCAGACCGGCACGCTGCCGGGCGGCTGGTACCTGCGCGCGCTGATCACCGGCGAGCCGCCCGCCCTCTATGCCCGCATCGCACCGGCCATGCAGGCCCTGACCCGGCTGGCCATCCCGGCCGACCCGGCCCGGCCACTGGTCGAGTACTACCGGCGGCACGACCAGATCGAGCTCTGGGTTCCGGTCACCTGATGCCTGCGGCATCCTGGGCGCTGTGAGCCTGACTTTGTGTGTGCTGCTCTGGGCCCGGCCCGGAACTGAAGACGGCCTGATCGCCTACGAGGACGAAGTCCTCAGCCTGGTGCCCGAGCACGGCGGCCGGGTCCTGCAGCGGGCCCGGAGCGGGGGGACGGGCGGGCAGCCGCTGGAGATCCAGTTCCTGGAGTTCCCGTCCGCGGCCGCCCTCGACGCCTATATGACGGATGACCGCCGCACGTCGCTGGCCGCCGAACGGGACCGGGTCATCGCCCAGACCGAGGTCATCCAGGTTCGGCTGGCCCCTGATCCCGCCTGATACTCATTCGCCGGTCTGGCCGTCCAGCGACTCGCGGATCAGGTCGGCGTGGCCGTTGTGCCGGGCGTACTCCTCGATCATGTGGGTGAGGATCCAGCGCAGCGACACCGCCGCCCGGCCGCCCCAGTTCGAGTGGGCCTGGCTGAGCGCCTTGGCCTCACCCGACCGGAGCAGATTCTCGACCACCGCCCGGGACCGCTCGACCCGCTCGGCCCACAGCGCGCGCAGTTCGTCGCCGGTGTCATCGGCCGCGGTGCGCCATTCCCAGTCCGGGTCGGCGTCCCAGTCCACGCTGCCCCACGGCTCCGGGTCGGGTTGTCCCGCGGCCACCTGGGTGAACCAGCCATCCTCGACGCAGGCCAGGTGCTTAAGCATGCCGCCCAGCGTCATCGTGCTCGGCGGCCGCGACACCCGCAGCTGCTCATCGGTCAGCCCGCGGCACTTCCACTCCAGCGTGGCGCGCTGGTACTCCAGGAAGCCGATCAGCGTGGCCGCCTCGCCCGCCTCCCGCGGCGGTTCGGGCCGCCCGTGCTCATCCGTCTCTATCTCGCCCATAACCGCAACGCTAGCCGCCCGGGCCGTCAGTTCCGTAAGCCCGCCCGGAGGCAAAGGCCTGTCGATTTCCGGCGAGGTTGTTCGTCGAGTGGGTAGGACGGGCAATAATGCGCGGGCGCCGCTGCTGCGCCACGGGTAAGCACAGCTCAGCTGACTTCAGGGGGAATCATGCCGCATCGCACTACCTATGCCCAGGGCACGCCGAACTGGGTTGACCTGCAGACCACCGATACCGAGGCCGCGAAGACGTTCTACGGCGGCCTGTTCGGCTGGGCCTACGACGACCAGCCCATGCCGCAGGGCGGGGCCTACTCGATGGCCACGCTGCGCGGCGAGCACGTGGCCGCGATCGCCTCGCAGTCACCGCAGATGCAGGCGGCGGGCATGCCGCCAGCGTGGAACACCTACCTCACCGTCGACTCGGTCGATCAGGTCGCGGATCAGGTCGAGGCGGCCGGTGGCCAGCTCGCCATGGCGCCGTTCGATGTCATGGACGCGGGCCGGATGGCCTTCATCATCGACCCGTCCGGCGCCGCGGTGGCGCTGTGGCAGGCCAACAAGCACATCGGCGCCACGCTGGTCAACGAGCCCGGCGCGTTCATCTGGAACGAGCTGATCACCGATGACCCCAAGGCCGCCGAGTTCTACACCAGGCTGCTCGGCCTGACCACGTCGACCATGGACATGGGCACCGGCGAGTACACCCTGTTCCACGTGGGCGGCGACATGGTCGGCGGCGCCACCCCGCCGCCGATGCCGGGCGTGCCCAACCACTGGCACGTGTACTTCGCGGTGGACGACGCGGACGCCACCGCGGCGAAGATTACCGAGCTGGGCGGCTCGGTCGTGGTCGAGCCGTTCGACAGCCCGGTGGGCCGCATCGCCGTAGCCCGTGACCCGCAGGGCGCCATGTTCAGCGTCATCAAGCCCACACCCCCCGAATCTGCCTAACGCCAGCACCCGGCACTGGAAAGCGGGACAGCGATGCAGATTCCCAAGCCGAGCCAGGAAGACGTGGACTACTTCCGGTCGCTCATCCCGGCCCGGCCGGACGTCGAAATCAAGCCGATGTTCGGCAACCTGGGGGCGTTCGTGCACGGCAACATGTTCGCTGGTCTGTTCGGTTCCGACGTGGGGGTCCGCCTCGACGACGCGGCCAGCCAGGAGCTGGCCACGATCGAGGGGGCGGGCCCCTTCGGGCCGGCCGAGCGGCCGATGGGCGGTTACCTGAGCCTGCCACCGGACTGGCGCGCCGCACCGGACCTGGCCACCGCCTGGGTGGAGCGGGCCCTGGACCACGTCGCCACGCTGCCGCCCAAGATCAAGAAGCCAAAATCCACCCGTACTCCGAAGCCAAAACTCACCCGCACTCAAAAGCTCTGACTGCAGGAGTCAGTTCGCTCAGACCGGGCATGAGAGAGCAAAGTGGAACCGGCGTGTCGGGGGGTCCGGCCGGTTAGGCCCGTGTGGCATACATGGCCACCCTCGGCGATTCATCGGGATCTTGGTTCCCGCCCTGAACGGACCTGCTCTGCGGTACGTGCTCAGAGTAAGTACCTCATCTCTCATGGCAGCGGGAGTGTGCGATGCGTAACCGATGGTGGGCGCCGGCTGGTCTGGCCAGCCTCGCCCTAATCGCCGCCGCGTGCGGCAGTTCAGCGCCGTCTAGTTCGTCCGGCGGCAGTTCCCCATCTTCAGCGGGCACTAAGTCTTCCTCTAGTTCGGCGCTGAAGACGGCCAAGATCGGCGGGGCCACGGTGCTGACCAACGCCAAGGGCTTCACGGTCTACTCGTTCGCGCCGGACACGTCGACGAAGTCCAACTGCAATGGGTCCTGTACCCATTACTGGCCGCCAGTCAAGGGCCCGGTCACGGCCGGTCCGGGCGTCACCGGCAAGCTGACCGTGATCACCCGGTCCGACGGGTCCAAGCAGGCCGCCTACAACGGCCATCCGCTGTACACCTACATCGGCGACAACGCCCCCGGGCAGGACAAGGGCAACGGCCTCAACCTCTCCGGCGGGCTGTGGTACGTGGTGAAGGCGTCCGGTTCGGCCGCGCCCGCTTCCAGTTCGTCTGGTGGCGGCGGTGGGTACTGATCCCGGCCTGAGCGGAAGACAGGGGAACCGATGGCCACAACGCTGACCCGGCAACGCACCCAGCCCTGGCAGCTCATCCTCCGGGTGGCCGGGGCCGGGCTGCTCGCCGCCACCGGGGCTATTCACCTGGATCTGTACCTGACCGGCTACCGGACCATCCCGACCATCGGCTGGCTGTTCCTGCTCCAGGTGATCGCGGCCTTCGTGCTGGCCGTGGCCGTGCTGCTGTCCGGCAGCCGGCTGGCCGCCGCGGCCGGGGCCGGGTTCGCCCTGGCCACGCTGGCGGGCTACCTGCTGTCGATCTGGGTTGGGCTGTTCGGGTTCACCGAGGTGCGCACCACGGCCGGGATCGTCGCCGGGATCATCGAGGTGGCCGCGTTCGCGGTGCTGGCCATCAGCGCCGTGGCCCCGGCCACCCGCCAGTCCGGCCCGGCCGGGCCGCTGGAGCAGCTGGTGGACCGGGTAGTGGCCGCCATCCCGGCCGCCGGGGCCCTGATCGCCGGGGTGTCCGTCATCGCGCTGGTGCTGCTCGGCGTGGCGGCGGGCACGGCCAGCAGTTCCAGCACGGTGGCGTCCGGGAACGGCCTGAAAGCGGTGCAGGTCGGCGGGGTGAGCGTGCTGGCCAACGCCAAGGGGTTCACGCTCTACTGGTTCGCGCCGGACACCGCCACCAAGTCGGTGTGCAACGCGTCCTGCGCCGCCTACTGGCCGCCGGTCAAGGGCCCGGTCACGGCCGGCTCCGGCGTCCCCGGCAAGCTGGGCACGATCACCCGGTCGGACGGGACCAAGCAGGCGACGTACAACGGCCACCCGCTGTACACCTACGTCGGCGACAGTGCGCCCGGCCAGGCGCGCGGCAACAACCTCAACCTGAACGGCGGCCTCTGGCACGAGGTCACCACGTCCGGCTGACCGCCGGATCAGCCACCCTGGCTGACCGGGCCGCCCGGCCCGCGGTCCGGTTCGGCGGGCACCGGCAGCAGCGGCAGCCGGACGGTGAATGTGCTGCCCTTGCCTTCCTCGCTGTCCACGGCGATGGTCCCGTGGTGCGCGTCCACGATGGCCTTGGTGATGGTCAGCCCCAGGCCGGTGCCCGGGATCACCTGCCGGGTGGCCGACGCGGACCGGAAGAACCGCTCGAAGATCTGCTCCTGGTCGGTGGCTGGAATGCCGATGCCGGTGTCGGTCACCGCGAGCACCGCGTGGTCGCCATCGGTGCGCACGCTGACATCGATCCGGCCGCCCTCCGCGGTGAACTTCACCGCGTTGGAGATGAGGTTGCCGAGCAGCTGGCCGATCCGGGTCGGGTCGGCCGCGAACGTGGGCGCCTCGTCACTGGACAGGCTCAGGCTGATGTTCTTGCGCTGGGCTTCCGGCCGCATCTCGGCCACCGCCTCGGCCGCGATGGCGGCCAGGTCGGTGCTGCGCAGTTCCATGGCCAGCTGCCCGGCCTGGATCCGGGACAGGAACAGCAGGTCGCCGACCAGGCGCAGCAGCCGCTGCGCGTTGCGCTCGATCACCTCGGCGAAGTGGTCCGCGTTCAGCCCCTTGGACCGCTCGTCGCGCAGCAGCGCGATGTAGCCGATGATCGAGGTCAGCGGGGTGCGCAGCTCGTGCGAGACCAGCCCGATGAACTCGTCCTTCAGCCGGTCCAGCTCGCGCAGCTGGTCGTTCTGCGCGCTCAGCTCGGTGGCCTGCTGGGCCAGTGCCTGCTCCGCTGTGATCTGGGCGGTCACGTCGCGGGAGATGCCGAACGTGCCGATGATCTGGCCATGGGTGTCCAGCAGCGGCATCTTGGTGGTGGAAACCCAGGCGTCCTCGCGGCCGCTGTAGGTCTCCCGTTCCAGCTGCCCGGCGATCGGCTCCCCGGTGCGGATGATCCGCTGCTCGTCGGCGAACGCCGCCGCGGCGTGCTGGCTGCTGAACACGTCGAAGTCGGTCTTCCCCATCAGCTCCTCGGCGGTGCGGCCCGGCGCGTATGCGTCGATCCAGCCTTCGCTGACGAACAGGAACCGGCTCATCAGGTCCTTGAAGTAGACCCGTTCCTCGGTCGCGGACAGCAGATTGCGCATGCAGATGAGCTTGAGCTCGCGCAGTTCCTCGGGCTCGGGCCGGTCCGGCGGTTGCAGGCTCATCGTGGCCAAACGCACCCCCCGAGGCAGCCGCGGATGATGAGCATGGGCGCGGGGGGCCCTTCCTGCGGTATCTCCCCAGTTCAGGCCCGCTAAACCGGCCCCATCCAGGCTAAACCGGCGAGTTCGCGGTGGCCAGGCTAGGCAGGCTGCGGGGGCACCGGGCGGGGGTCTGCCCCAGTGTCCCCACGGCCGCTCTGGGTGACCGGTCAGGCGGCGCTGCCGCTGCCCACCCGGGCCGTGCGCCGGCCCAGGCTGGCCGGGGTGGCCCGGCGGGCCAGCAGCCGGTCCGCCGCCACGGCCAGCGCGGCGGCCAGCACAGCGGCCCCCGCCGCGATGAGCGCGATCTGCCAGCCCGGCATGCCGCCGAC